>CADBMK010000066.1 GCA_902795785.1 uncultured Bacteroidia bacterium
AGCTTCTCAGCGGCAAACGGCGTGAACGGCTCGAATGCTATTGCAAGGTCTGCGCAGATCTGGAGGCACACGTTGAGGATAGTGGCCGTACGGGCCATATCTGTCTTGGCAACCTTCCAAGGCTCTGAATCAGAGATATATTTGTTACCCAGACGGGCAATTTCCATTGCATCCTTGAGGGCCTCGCGGAAATGATAGCCTTCGAGGTTGGCCTCCAGGGACTTCTTAATCTGAGGAATCTGCGCGAGCGTGTCCTTATCTACCTGGAGGAGTTCTCCGGCAGCAGGGACCTTGCCTTCAAAATACTTGTGTGTAAGAACCACGGCGCGGTTCACGAAGTTTCCGAAGATGGCAACAAGCTCAGAATTATTCCTGGTCTGGAAATCTTTCCAGCTGAAGTCGTTATCCTTTGTCTCAGGAGCGTTTGCGGTGAGAACGTAACGGAGAACATCCTGCTTGCCAGGGAAATCCACCAGATACTCGTTGGCCCAGACGGCCCAGTTGCGTGAAGTTGAAATCTTTCCGCCCTCGAGGTTGAGGAACTCGTTTGCAGGGACGTTGTCAGGAAGGATGTATCCGTCTCCATATGCCTTCAGCATTGAAGGGAACACGATGCAGTGGAATACGATGTTGTCCTTTCCGATGAAGTGAACAAGCTTGGTATCCTCGCTCTTCCACCACTTCTCCCAGCTTTCAGGAAGAAGTTCCTGGGTGTTGCTGATGTATCCGATAGGTGCGTCAAACCACACATAAAGGACCTTGCCTTCCGCACCTTCAACAGGGACAGGAACGCCCCAGTCAAGGTCACGGCTGACGGCACGTGGCTGAAGGCCTCCGTCAATCCAGCTCTTGCACTGTCCGTAAACCGTGCTTCTCCACTCTTTATGTCCTTCGAGTATCCACTGACGAAGCCACTCCTCATATTTGTCCAGAGGGAGATACCAGTGTGTGGTCTTCCTCTTCTCAGGCTGGGCGCCGCTCAGGGTTGAACGAGGGTTGACAAGCTCGTCCGGGCTGAGGGTGCAGCCACACTTCTCGCACTGGTCTCCGTATGCGTCAGGGTTTCCGCACTTAGGGCAGGTACCTATGATGTAACGGTCTGCGAGGAAGGTCTTGGCCTCAGGGTCGTAATACTGCTCACTCTCCTTTGTAATGAACTTGCCGTTGTCAAAAAGACGGCGGAAGAAAGACGAGGCGTTGGCCTCGTGAACCTTTGAAGAGGTTCTTGAATAGATATCGAAGTTGATGCCAAGGCCAGTGAAAGAGTCCTTGATCATCTTATGGTACTTGTCCACGATGTCCTGAGGGGTGCATCCCTGCTGGCGCGCCTTGATGGTGATAGGAACGCCATGCTCATCCGAGCCGCAGATGTAAAGGACATCCTCGCCCTTCATCCTGAGATATCTCACGTAGATATCAGCAGGCACATACACACCCGCAAGATGGCCGATATGTACCGGTCCGTTTGCATACGGAAGGGCACAGGTAACCAATGTTCTTTTAGTCTTGTTTGCCATATGCTATAATAAATTTTTAATCTTCTCTTTCCCTGCCGAGCTTAACCCGGACTGCATGCCACTTTTCCTGGACTTCCTTCAGGGCCAATAGGTTCTCCTCCATCCTGTCCGGCTCAGACCCTATCTTGCCCCTGAGTTCCTTCATCTGGAACTCGAGCCTCTTTTCATAGTAGGCCAGGATTGTCTTAGGCACAGTATTCACCAGCCAGGATCCCTTTGCGGTCATGGACTTTTCAAACTTGTCCACGGTAATCTTATACTTGTTCACCGAGAGGTTGGCCGTAATAGTCATAACAGTCTTGTCTTCACAGCAAAGCAGGTTCTTCAGGATTTCGTCCTGTTCATATCCCATGTCGAAATAGCCCTCCATGTACTTATCGTACACCTTCTGGTAGCAGTTGTTGAGGAATTTCACGTTGTCGTCCGTAAAAACGGAGTCAATATACTCGGCAACGGTGACATTCTGCTCGTCTCCGGTAAGGCGCTTGGAAAGGTTCTCAAAAGGCATAAGCTCCGTTCCGTCCGTAAGCAGGAAAGTAAGCAGTTCCCTCTCGGAAGGTCCCACCACAGTATTGGTCTCATACTGCTGCATCGGGTCCTTCAACACCGCCGGAGCGGCCACGGGAGCCGTCTGGGGAGCGGAGTTCTCCTGAGGCTGATGGGCCGGAGCCATTCTGGCCTGGGCCTTTCTCTCATCCTCTATCATGCGCTTGCGGGTGGTGG
>CADBMK010000067.1 GCA_902795785.1 uncultured Bacteroidia bacterium
ATAAAGGCATGCTACGAAGGCGGCGTGCGCGTGTTCGAATTCACAAACCGAGGCGACTTCGCCCAGGAGGTCTTCGGTGAACTCGTAAAGTACGCAAACAAGGAGCTTCCGGGCATGATCGTAGGTGTAGGAAGCGTAGTTGACCCAGGCACCGCCGCAATGTATCTCCAGCTCGGAGCAAACTTCGTGGTAGGACCTCTTTTCAACCCGGCAATCGCTCCAATCTGCAACAGACGTCTTGTCCCTTACTGCCCGGGCTGCGGCTCGGTTAGCGAGGTGGGCGCCGCACAGGAACTGGGATGCGACCTCACCAAGGTATTCCCGGGCGACGTCCTGGGACCTGCCTTCGTCAAGGGTCTCCGTGCCCCTATGCCTTGGTCCAACATAATGGTGACGGGAGGCGTCAAGCCTACCAGGGAGAACCTGGAGGGTTGGTTCAAGGCGGGTGTCACCTGCGTCGGAATGGGCTCCAACCTCTTCCCTAAAGACGTGATTGCCGCCGGAGACTGGGCTCAGATCACACTTCTGTGCAAAAATGCACTGGACATAATAAAAGAAGTAAGGGTCTAGCCCTCACCTCTAACGAAATAAGGCGTCACGTAAGTGACGCCTATTTTTATGTTGTCCGACCATGTCCCCGGCCGTCATCCTCGTCATCAATGACTTTTTGAAAACATCATTCTCAACTAGATAGCATAAGATAGCCTCAGGAGGCATGTGGTGAGAATGACCCCGCTCTGAGGGCTATGTCATTCTCAAGGGATGACCACACATCGAGTCAGAACAGAGAATGACGAGAATGATGTTTTGAAAACCACCTAAAAGCGACAGAAGGGAGGGGGTGGGGACGTTTCCAAAACTGCAGGGTTATTCGCCGAGATATTTGGCACCAGGAAGACCAGGGTTACCCTGGATACGGTGGTTGGCGGTGAAGCCAAGAATATCGTAGATCTTGAAGTGCTTGTCGAGGGAAGCCTTGAGGCGCTCGAAGTCCTTGGATCCCTCAGGGCACCACTGAATCTCGCTGAGAGCGGCAAGACGAGGAAGGAGCATATACTCAAGGTGCTCCGGAGTCAGAATATACTCGGTCCAGAGATTTGCCTGGACGCCAAGGATATTCTTCCTTGACGCCTCATCGGTAATAAGCTCATTAGGTTCAAAACCATAAACCTTCTCTATAGGGAGCTCGCCGCCTATGGCATAAGGCTCCTGCACACGGCCTTCCTTGTCACTCTGATAGAAATCAAAATAGCAGTATGTGGTGGGAGTCAGGATTGTAGGAAAGCCCATTCCGGTAGATTTTACGCAGGCATCGCCATAGCGCCAGGCCATTACGGTAGCGCCCTCGCCGAGCTTGCCCTCAAGAATCTCATCCCAGCCGATAATCTTTCGGCCCTTGCCTGCGAGATAGTCCTGAACGCGCTTTGTGACGTAATTCTGAAGATACTGCTCTGCGGTGTGGGTGGAATCGGCCACTATGCCAAGAGACTTGATGAGAGCCTGACAGTCAGGACACTTCTCCCAGCGGTCCTTAGGGCACTCGTCTCCGCCGATATGGATGTACTCTGAAGGGAAAATTTCACAGAGTTCGTCAAACACGTCCTCAAGGAATGTAAACATCTGACCCTTTCCAGGGCAGAGCACGTCCTTGGAAACGCCCCAGCGGGTCCAGACCTCGTATGGTCCGCCAGTACAGCCAAGCTCAGGATATGCGGCAAGCACTCCGAGCATATGGCCAGGAAGGTCAATCTCAGGAATGACGGTAATGCCAAGTCCCTTTGCGTAGGCAACAACCTCCTTCATCTGCTCCTGGGTGTAATAGCCGCCGTAGAGGATGCCGTCGTGTGAAGAGAAATTACGCTTGATACAAGTACCTGCGCGGAGGGCTCCGACCTCGGTAAGGCGAGGATATTTCTTAATCTCAACTCTCCATCCCTGGTCATCGGTAAGATGCCAGTGGAATGTATTGAGCTTGTAAACGGCCATGATGTCCAAATACTTCTTTGTCTCCTCCACTGTCCAGAAATGGCGTGAACAGTCAAGATGCATTCCCCTATAACCGAAGCGAGGGGTATCCTTGATGACAATTGAAGGAATGCTCCATTTGAGGCCCTTTACAGGAGTCTTTCCATAAACCTCGGCAGGAAGAAGCTGAAGGATGGTCTGGACAGAATAAAGGAAGCCATGAGAATCAGATGCCCTGACAACGGCGCTTTTGCCGTTTACTGTAAGCGTATAGGATTCCGGAGCGATGGGCTTGTCAAGAAGAAAGACAAAATCCTTTTTTGGGGCCGCTGATGCGGATGAAAGGCCTACCACCACAGGGCTGATCTTTCCGGTTGAGCAGGAAAGACGGTCTGAAAGACGATAGACGGCAAGACGGCTGACTGAGTCGAGGGCCGGATCGATGTAAAGCTGTGAGCCTGGGACTTTGAAGTCACCTCCCTTGATATATTCGACGCTGGTCGGATATGGGATGATTTCGATTTTCTTCTCTGTCTTCGCCGACGCTGTGAAGGCGGAAAGGAGCAGCACGGCTGCGGATACGGTTTTAATGAAATTCATATTTGTGGGTTTATTGTGTCTAAAATATCAATATATCAGGAATCCTGCAACTCCACCCAGGATAATGAGCAGGATCGGGCTGGCTTTCAGGAAAAACGACGCCCCAAGCGCGGCCGCGAACAGAGCCCAGCTCTTCCAGTCCGGGAAGTTCTCCGGGACTATGAGAATAACGGCTGCAGCTGCGATAAGGCCGACCACGGCCGGGCGGAGCCACGACATCACATCCTCGAACCTGGAACTGCCGCTCAGCCTGTTATAGGCCTTCACAAGCAGAAGGACGATAATAAATGACGGAAGCACAAGGGCGAATGTGGACGTAAACGACCCGAGTATACTCATCAGATGTCCGGCGCCGGCCTCCTGAAGCACGGTGTACCCCGTGTAGGTGGCACAGTTGATGCCTATAGGACCCGGAGTCATCTGGGATATGGCCACGATATCGGTGAACATGCTCTGACTCATCCATCCGTGTGAGACAACTATCTGAGTCTGGATGAGGGAAAGCATCGCATACCCGCCTCCGAACGTGAAGATTCCGATGACGAAGAAGGTGACGAAAAGCTCGGGATAAAGGAGGATGTAATCCATCATTTTGCGGCCCTCCTTCCGTTATACCAGGCGAACAGGCCCGCAAGGATGATTATTGCCAAAAGGATATATACCGGGGAAATCCCTACGAAGGCCACAAGGACAAGGGTTGCGGCGGCAATGAGCCAGGCCCAGATGT
Source organism: uncultured Bacteroidia bacterium (assembly GCA_902795785.1). GTDB lineage: Bacteria > Bacteroidota > Bacteroidia > Bacteroidales > UBA932 > Cryptobacteroides. Next base: position 3,293 of record CADBMK010000067.1, read on the forward strand.
TCTTGTTGCACTTGACGGCCATATTGTAGGCCGGAACGGCTATGAGGGATACCACAACAGGGCGGATACCCTTGAATACGCGTTCAACCACAGGGTTGTCCCGGTAGTCCCTGAAGGCCATGGCAATGGCCAGGATAATAAGGAATGACGGGAGCACGGAGCCGATGGTGGCGGCAAGGCTGCCCTTGAAACCGCGCAGCCGGTAGCCCACGAAAATGCTCACGTTGACGGCAAGCACTCCCGGCGCCGACTGGGCCAGGGCGATGATATCGGGAAGTTCCTCCTCCTTCATCCAATTCCTTCTGACCAGCTCGTCCTGAATAAGCGGAATCATGGCGTAACCTCCACCGATGGTAAAGGCGCCAATCTTCGCAAATGCGGCGAATATGCTCATCAGGGAGGCTTTCTTCATCGTCTGCGGATTTCTCTTACCACAAGGGCGCAATATGGAACAATAAGGGCCGTATTGATGCCAAGGGTGGCGAAGTAAGGCAGATTCAGCCTGCCCGTCATTACAACGCCGGCGTAAATAACCATGGCAACTATGCTGAAGAGGGCAATCTTGCCCATATCATACGGAATAGGGAACTTCTTCTGGCCGATGAACCAGCTCAGGAGCATTGCCGTGCCGTAGCCGAACAGGCCGCCCCAGGCGCAGGCCAGATAACTGAAGCGAGGCACTCCGAACACATTGACGGCAATCATCACGAGGGCACCGGCAAGACTCATTATACCGCCCCACCAAGTCTGGTCAGAAAGTTTGTACCAGAAGGAAAGATTAAAATACACGCCCATGAAAATCTCCGCCATCATAACGATTGGCACCACGGCAAGGCCGTCCCAGTAGCGGGAATCGATGAAATAGCGCACAACCGGCAGGTAGCACATCACGGCCAGGAAGGCCAGGAGGGCAAAGATGACGAAATACTTCATACCGTCGGCAAGAGTCTCAGGGCTCTTTGCATCGCGGCTGCCGTTGAAGACGATTGGCTCGTAGGCATATCTGAACGCCTGGGTCAGGAGGCTCAGAAGCATTGCAATCTTCACGCAGGCTCCGTAAACGCCCAACTCGTGCATTCCCCTCTCGCCCGGCATAAGGTATGGGAAGAGCATCTTGTCGGCCACCTGGTTAAGGATGCCGATAAGGCCCAGGACCAGCAGAGGAAGAGAATAAGAAAGCATCCTGCGGGCAAGCTTGCCGTCAATCCCGTGACGGATTCCGCCAATCTCCCTGATGAAACCGAAGTTAACGCAGAACGTACAGATAAGGTTGACATAGAAAATGATTCCCACGCCGAACTTCCTGTAGAATTCCGGGAAAAGGAGGAACACCGCAAGGTTCAGAAGGACGTTGGGGATGATGAAGCCGAGTTTCAGGCTCATAAACTTCAGCGCCCTGCCCTGCTGGCGCAGACGGCTGAACATAATTGCCTGGACGGCGTCCATCGCCACGATTACAGCCATGCAGACGATGTACTGCGGGTGGGCGGAGTAACCCATCGCCGAGGAGACGGGGTTGATAAGGAGCACCACCAGACCTACGAAGACGGCGGCCACAATGCCCACCATCCCAAGCGAGGTGCTGAATACCCTGTCCGGATTCTCACCGTCCTTGTTGGAGAAGCGGAAAAGCGTGGTCTCCATGCCGAAGGTCAGCACGGCCAGGAAGAAAGCCGTATAGGCGTAGAGATTGGTGACGATTCCGTATTCCGACTGCGGAATCATTGACGTATAAAGAGGGACGAGCAGATAATTGAGGAAACGGCCTACGATGCTGCTCATTCCATAGATTACAGTGTCTTTTGCAAGTGCTTTGAGATTCATACCGTTACTTATTGCACAAGAGACAAAATTAGCGAAAATTACGTACTTTTGCCCCATGAAAAAAATTATATGCGCAACACTTGGCTGCCTTTGCATGGCAGCAATGACAATAAGCTGCGGCGGGGGTGCATCCAGGGCCGCAAAGGACGCAGCCCAGGCAGAGGCTGACTCAATAGAGCAGGCACGCCGTGATTCCATTAAGACGGCAGACCTTTCAACCAAGAACAGCACTCCGGAGGAGATCATCGCAGTACTGAACGAGGAACCGGTCTTCGACATTATGACCTCAAGGGGCGTAATCCGCGTCAAGCTCTACAGTAAGACGCCTAAGCACAAGGCCAACTTCGAATACCTCGCCCTCACGGGATTCTACGACAGCCTCCTCTTCCACAGGGTCATCAAAGATTTCATGATCCAGACGGGAGACCCTAACACCAGGGACACCTCCCTCATCCACGAATGGGGCAAGGGCGGTCCAGGCTATACCATCCCGGCCGAGTTCGTCACCGAATACACCCACAAGAAGGGAGCGCTTGCGGCAGCAAGGCGCGGAGACAGGGCCAACCCAATGAAGGAATCCTCAGGCTCACAATTCTACATTGTCCAGAATCCGCAGAACTGCGTACATCTTAACGGAGAGTACACCGTATTCGGCGAGACCATCAGCGGATTCCCAATTATCGACAAAATAGCGGACATCCCCACAGACCCTTACGACAGGCCCTTGGAGGACGTTATGATTGTTAAGATAGTTCCAATAGAATAGAAGTTAAACCCTAAAACATTTTTTGGCACAGTAGTTGCTTTAACCTGAATCGAATAGTTTTTTCATAGGTTAAGTTTTAGGTTAGAATTGTAACTGGAGCCGTTGGGAAACGCCTCCAGTTTTCTCAAAAAATTGTTTTTAAAGGGTTAATAAAAACGAGCCCCGACCTTCAAGGCCGGGGCTTATCTTTTATGTCTGTTCTAAACAGAATTAGTCAGCGAGTGAGAACCTCTTGATAACAACGACTTTTGCATCCTTGTCTGCGGCTGCGAGAGCGGCCTTGACAGAGATCTTGTCGTCTGACATCTGGTACTCCTGCTCCTCGAGAGTGTTCTCCTTGAGGAACTTCTGTACACGACCGTTGGCGATGTTCTCTACCATCTGGGCAGGAAGGTTTGCGGCCTTCTCCTCAGATACCTTTGCGATGATCTCGCGAGCCTGCTGAGCCTGTTCAGGTGTAAGCCATCCCTTGGCTGTGTTAGACTCGATATGATCCTCGCTGTCAACGTGTGCAGGGTTGATACCGGCCTTCTTGAGGGCAGCGTCAACAGCCTTCTGAACCTGCTCGTCCTTTGTCTTCTGGATAGCTACTGCCTTCTCGTTCTCAAGAACCTCTGCAGGGCAGTCAGCGGCTGCGATACATACAGGGTTCATTGAAGCAACCTGCATGGCGATTCCCTTGGCGATAGCCTCTGGAACCTCCTTGTTGAAGCCTACGAGAGCGCCGAGCTTGTTGTTCACCTTGTGGATGTAACCATAGATGAACGGAGCCTCGACAGCGGCGTAGTAAGCAAGAACGTGCTTCTCACCGGTCTTACCTGTCTGAGCTGAGATCTCCTCCTCAACAGTATGGCCGTCAGCCATAGGTGCTGCCTTGAGACCCTCAACGTCAGCTGGGAAAGCCTTGATAGCTGCGTCAGCGATACCAGATGCAAGAGCCTTGAAGTCAGGTGTAGCAGATACGAAGTCTGTCTCACAACCGAGGCTGACAAGGATAGCCTTGTTGCCATCGATACGGAGAAGAACCTCACCCTCTGAAGTCTCGCGGTCTGCACGCTTGGCTGCAACCATCTTACCCTTCTCACGGATGATCTCCACTGCCTTGTTGAAATCGCCTTCAGCCTCTACGAGAGCCTTCTTGCAATCCATCATACCTGCGCTGGTCATCTTGCGCAATTTCATTACGTCTGCTGCTGTGATATTCATAGTACAGTAATCGTTTGAAATTATTCTGCTTTTGCCTCTGTAGCCTCAGCCTTTGGAGCCTCTGCCTCTACGTCAACCGGAGCGGCACCCTTGCGAGCGCGGAGCTTCTTAGCGGTTGGCTTAACGGCAGCCTCTTCAGCTGCAGCTTCCTTGTCCTTCTCGAGCTTTCTCTCTTCGAGTCCTTCCTGGATAGCCTTGCAAAGTACATCGGTGATAACCTCGATAGACTTTGTAGCGTCATCATTAGCCGGAATCACATAATCAATAGGAGTAGGATCGCAACATGTATCAACCATTGCGAAAACCGGAATGTTAAGGCGGTTAGCCTCCTTGACTGCGTTGGCCTCCTTCTGGACGTCTACTACGAAAAGTGCTGAAGGAAGACGGCTCATGTCTCTGATTGAGCCGAGGTTCTTCTCGAGCTTCTCTCTCTGGCGATCAACCTGGAGTCTCTCGCGCTTTGCGAGCTGCTCGAATGTACCATCTTCTTTCATCTTGTCGATGGTATTCATTTTCTTAACGGCCTTACGAACTGTAGGGAAGTTGGTAAGCATACCACCTGCCCATCTTTCTGTAATGTAAGGCATATTGACTGAAGCTGCCTTCTCTGCAATGATCTCTTTAGCCTGCTTCTTTGTGGCTACGAAGAGAATCTTGCGGCCTGAGCGTGCGAGCTCTTTCATTGCGGCTGCAGCCTCGTCGATTTTGACAGCTGACTTGTGCAGGTCAATGATGTGAATTCCGTTTCTCTCGATGAAGATGTATGGAGCCATTTTAGGATTCCACTTCCTCGCGAGATGTCCGAAATGAACACCTGCATCAAGCAATTCCTGGAAATTTGTTCTTGGCATTTCTTTAAAATCTTTGTGTTTTAAACTTTCCTCAAGGGGTATTGCCTCACCCCCAAAGGTCTCTTTTCATCAATTCCGGCAGTAGCGAACCTTGTTCGATCTCCGGGATTTTCCGCAGTTCTGGCAATCCTTCAAGCAGCACTCGGGGATTCGCATCCCTCGGATGGTCCGAGGATTTGAAACCAGACTGTGCGAAATTTGTAAATCAGATAGCTGCGATTAACGCTTACTGAACTGGAAGCGTCTACGTGCGCCAGGCTGACCAGGTTTCTTTCTCTCGACCTCACGTGCATCACGTGTAAGGAAACCAGCAGCCTTGAGAGAAGCGCGGTAAGCCTCTGAGTCGATCTCGCAAAGTGCGCGAGCGATTCCGAGTCTAGCGGCCTCTGCCTGACCTTTGATTCCACCTCCGGCGAGGGTAACCTTTACGTCAAACTGACCTTCTGTCTTCGTAACTTCGAGGGCCTGCTTTACGATGTAACGGAGAGATTCCTCCTTGAAGTACTCATCGAGAGACTTACCGTTGATCGTAATGTTTCCCTTTCCAGCTACGAGATAAACGCGAGCTACAGCTGATTTACGTCTTCCAAGGGCGTTTGTCTGTTCCATTTGCTCTGTTTAGATTTCGTTCAACTTAATTGACTTAGGGTTCTGTGCCTGGTGCGGATGCTCAGGACCTGCGTAAATGAACAGGTTGTTGATCTGCTTTGCACCAAGGCGGGTCTTAGGAAGCATACCCTTTACTGCCATCCTGACCAGCTCAGTAGGTCTCTTTGCGAGGATCTCCTTAGGTGTCTGGAAACGCTGTCCACCAGGGTAACCGGTGTAGTGTACATAGACACGGTTGGTCATCTTCTTACCCTTGAGAGCCACCTTCTCAGCGTTAACTACGATGACGTTGTCACCACAGTCTACGTTAGGTGTGAAGCCTGCCTTCGTCTTTCCACGAAGAACAAGGGCTACTCTTGAAGCAAGACGGCCAAGTGCGAGATCTGTTGCATCAATGACGACCCACTCTTTCTTTACAGTTGCCTTGTTAAGGCTTACTGTCTTGTAACTTTGTGTGTCCACTGTCTTGATCTTTAATGATTAATAACTAAAAATGCGATCCCTACTCTACATAGGGGGTGCAAAGGTAGAAACTTTTTTCGGAAACTCAAAATGAAAAAATTCCACACTAATAATCAGTGTGGAAGGAACGAAGCGCTGAAAGCAGCGTCTTCTCAAAAATCTCCTGCTCGTGGCTTGAAAGGAACTTGACCTCGATAGGAACCTGGAACATCTTCGTCTTAAGTTCCTGCGGAACGTTCCTTGCGGATATCACCCTCTGGCTGTCTTTCACCGTGGTGGCGAGAATCGCCGTAGGGAAAGCCTTGGTGGCCGACTTGATATGGGCGAAATCCATTGCGGAGTAAGTATGGTGGTCTCCGAAGTTGAAGCGGCGTACTATTTTATAGGTATCGCTCAGATAACTTCTCAGCGGAGTGTCCTTTGCGATTCCCGTGAAGAGAATCAGGTTCTGGGCATATACGTACCTCTGGTCTCCCTCGGGGAATACCGGGCGGAGAGGGCAGTAATGGATTGACGTGAAAAGGACGGTAATCTTCCTGCCGGATGCAGTAGTACCTGAACAAGTTGAAAGGCTGTAGTCCGAGATTCCGAGGGTACGGGCCCACTCCACCTTCTCATAATCCTCCATATACTCCGGACACTTGGTCACAATGATAAGGTCGGCCAGAGTGAGACGTTCCGGGAGGTCACGGAGCCTTCCGAACGGAAGAAGATGGTCCTTGTATGTTGGTCTGTTGAAATCCTCAAGAAGGATGTTGAAATATGCCCTGAGGGATCTGTGCTGAAAAGCATCGTCAAGAATGACGAGATCTGCGGCGGGAAGCTCCTTGTGCTTGCATCCGCGCGCCTTCTTGTCCGTCAGGAGTTTTTCCGGGTGACGGAGGAAGTCACAGCCCTCCACCCTGGCGCGGTCAACCGCAACCGTGATGTTCGGGAACTGGCGCTTGATCTGCAAAGGCTCGTCGCCGTAATCCTTAGGGCTTCCGTCAAGGGTCACCTGCTGGAAACCGCGGCTTGAGCGCCTGTGTCCGCGGGAAAGTACCGCTATATTCTTGTTTCCCCATTCTGTGCTGGCAAGGAGGGTGCGGAGGATCATCTCCGTATGAGGAGTCTTTCCCGTACCTCCGGCCGTAATATTACCCACACAGATGGTAGGTACATCCGTAGTATGTACCTTGTAAATCACGCCCTTGTCATACATGGCGTGCCTGATCTTAAGAGAGTAATAGTATGGTGCTAGAATGAGTTTATCCAACATGACGTGCAAAGATAGCAAAAATCTTTACACTCCGTACACGTTTGCCGGGTCAGGATGAGAATCTCCCCACTCGGCCGCTACGTATGACAGGGTGTCCTTCAGTTCCTCCGGATCAGTTACGGTCACGAGTTTCATCCTCGTCTCCTTGAAATCAGGAAGTCCCTTGAAATAGCAGGAAAGGTGACGGCGCATCTCGAAGACTCCGCGGACCGGTCCCTTGAGGGCAAGCGAGAGGTCCAGCTGACGTTTGGCCAGTTCCACCCTCTCCTTCACTCCGAGCGGAGGCAGTTCCTGACCTGTCCTGAGAAAATGCTTGATCTCCTTGAAAATCCACGGATGGCCGAAGGAAGCCCTTCCCACCATGATGCCGTCCACACCGAACCTGTCGAAAGCCTCCGCCGCCTTGCGCGCCGAGGTTATATCTCCGTTACCTATAATAGGTATATGCATGCGCGGGTTGTTCTTGACTGCGCCTATCAGCGTCCAGTCAGCCTCCCCCTTGTACATCTGGCAGCGTGTCCTTCCGTGAATCGTCAAGGCCTGGATACCTGTATCCTGAAGCCTTTCGGCCAGTTCCACGATGATTTTGGAGTTCTCGTCCCAGCCCAGGCGGGTCTTGACGGTCACCGGTTTCTTGACGGCGTCAACAATCATCTTCGTGATCATCACCATCTTGTCCGGTTCACGCATCATTCCCGATCCGGCGCCGCGTCCCGCTATCTTACTCACCGGGCAGCCGAAATTAATGTCGATAACATCGCAGCCGTGGCCTCCTGCAATTTCTGCGGCGTTGTCGGCCATCCTGGCGGCCTCAACCATGGCTTCCGGATTGTTACCGTATATCTGAATCGCCACAGGCGACTCTTCTTCTGATGTTTTCATCTTGTCGATGGCC
>CADBMK010000068.1 GCA_902795785.1 uncultured Bacteroidia bacterium
AACTGGCTGAACCAGATGGTCCAGTCACAACCCTTTGGGGCATGCAAAATCTCAAGAATATGGGTGGCGTGACCGGTATCAGGGTCAGTCTCACCTTCAGTCCAGACGATGCGACATTTTGGGGAACACGATGCGCAAATCACGCACGCGATTAATAAAGGTAAAAAATGTTTAGTGCTCACAATCAATGTGTTTAGTAGTTTATGCAAATATGGATATTTTTTATATATGAACAAAAACCCGTTACGCATTTTGTGTACTTAAATACGCAAAAATATTACCGCGCTTTCATTCTAATCTCTAATTTTGCGAAAAACCCAGAGATTAATGACACTTGGAATTGATGTCGGAGGTACCAATTTGGTTCTCGGTCTTGTCCGTGAAAACCAGATTATAAAAAGGGTTTCACACCCCTGGTCACCCCGTAACGCCAACCTTAAAGAGACCATAGATTTCATATCGGAGAAGATCTCCGGCATGATTACGCCAGACACCAGGAAAATTGGAATTGGAGTCCCTTCCGTCGTGGACATTAACCGCGGTATAGTTTACGACACCGCCAATATCCCGGCCTGGAAGGAAGTTCCCCTGAAAGACATTCTCGAAGAGCGCTTCCACATTCCTGTCGTGCTGAACAATGACGCCAACTGCTATGCGATGGGCGTTTACGGTCAGTATCCTGAGAACGAAAAGCCTGAAGTTCTTGTCGTCATTACCCTCGGCACAGGAGTCGGAATCGGAATCGTCGACCGTGGAAGGCTCTTCCCGGGAACCAACTGCGGAGCCGGAGAACTCGGCAGCCTCCCCTACGGCGGGGCCATCCTTGAGAATTTCTGCAGCAAGCAGTTCTTCAACAGGAACGAGGTTGACAGTCTCGAGGTATCCAAGGCGGCAAGGGAGGGAGACACAAAGGCCAAGGCCCTCTTTGAGGAGTTCGGACACAACATGGGAGTACTTCTCAGCACCGTCATCCTGGCATACGACCCGAGCCACATCGTATTCGGCGGAGGAATCGCCAACAACTACGATTTATTCCGCGAAGCGATGATGGAGTACCTGAAAACGGATTTTCCATATCAGAACAGTATTGAAAAACTAACCATCGACGTCTGCACCGGCAATGACATTCCGGTCCTCGGCGCCACCCTTATATAAGTAATGAAAAAGATCGTTTATCTAATTTTGTCAGCAACCCTCTGTGCCTGCAGCCAGCAGGCCAGGATGTCATCGGGCGAGGTCAGAACCCTTGACGAAGGCTGGAAACTTACAAGTGAGAAAGCCGGCGTATTCTCCGCCGACGTTCCTTCAACCGTATGCGGAGTCCTCGACAAGGCCGGATATTTCGGCGACAGCCTTTTCATCGGGCAGAATTATGCCAGGGCTGATAAGGATGTATTTGACGGAACCTGGACCTACAGCACCTCATTCCAGGCAAAGCCGGGCAAGGGCCAGCACTGCAGCCTTGTGTTCGACGGCCTTAACTATTATGCGGACATTACGCTCAACGGAGTCAGGATAGCGTCTTCAGACACAACTTTCGGGGTTTTCCGCCGCAGGGAATATGATGTCACAGACCTTCTCAAGGGATGCAACAAGCTTGAAGTAAGCCTCCAGAAGGCAAAGAAGGGAGACCTCAACATAGGATTCGTAGACTGGAACCCACGTCCTCTCGACGAGAGTATGGGCATCGTCCGTCCTGTTTCCCTCCATATGACGGGAGACATTTCCGTAGAAGACGTATTTGTAAACGCGCAGCCGCAGATGCCTTCATTGGACAAGGCGGACATTGAGGTACGCGTAAGACTGAAGAACCACTCATCTAACCATATTTCAGGCTCACTCGCCCTTTCTCTCGAAGGCGAGGGCGAGGAAGCCTTACCATTCTGCATCGAGGGCAACTCAGAGACTACACTGAAACTCTCTTCTGACGAAGTGGAACTCCTTTCCCTGAACAATCCACGGATCTGGTGGACATACGATTTGGGAAAGCCTGAGATGTATCGTCTCAAAACCACAGTCAGCATCGGCGGAGTGACATCAGACGTCAGGAATACCGAC
>CADBMK010000069.1 GCA_902795785.1 uncultured Bacteroidia bacterium
GGCCAGCTCTATGTCAACGGACGCGTCGGACAGCGCTTTGCAGTCCGCAACTCAGGAGCCGTTGCAGTAGTCGAGGGCGCAGGAGACCACTGCTGTGAGTATATGACCGGCGGCCGTGTCGTAGTCCTCGGACCTGTGGGAAGGAACTTCGCTGCAGGTATGTCAGGCGGCGTAGCCTATGTCTGGGACAAGGATCACAACTTCGACTTCTACTGTAACATGGATATGGTCGAAATCAACCTCGTCGATGACGCTTCAGACCGCAAGGAACTCCACGAGTTCATCCGTGAGCACTACCTCTACACCGGCTCCAAGCTGGCAAGGACAATGCTCGACGACTGGAACCGCTACGTCGGAGACTTCATCCAGGTTATTCCTATCGAGTACAAGAGGGTTCTCCAGGAAGAGAGACTCCGCGCACTCCAGGAAAAGGCTGACAGTATTGTATTGGATTATTAAAGAAGACTGAGCAATGGGAAATCCTAAAGCATTTTTGACTATACCTCGCCAGGAAGCCGGCTATCGTCCGCTTCACGACCGTGTCCTCGACTTCTCTGAAGTAGAGCAGACACTCAATACCACCGAGCGCAGAGCCCAGGCATCACGATGCATGGACTGCGGAGTACCGTTCTGCAACTGGGCATGTCCACTTGGCAACAGGCCTCCTGAATGGAACGACGCAATCTACAAGGGCAAGTGGGAGCTCGCATACAAGCTCCTCACAGCAACCAATCCTTTCCCTGAGTTCACGGGCCGTATCTGCCCTGCCCTCTGTGAGAAAGCCTGCGTTCTCAACCTCACCACACACGAGCCTACCACCAACCGTGAAGACGAGGCCGCCATCATGGAAATCGCCTTCAAGGAGGAATACGTAAAGATTGCCAACCCTGAGCGCAACGGCAAGAAAGTGGCCGTCATCGGCGCAGGCCCGGCAGGTCTTGCAGCAGCATACAAACTCAACAGGAAGGGTTACACAGTCACAGTCTTCGATAAGAACGAATCCGCCGGAGGTCTCCTCCGCTACGGCATTCCTAACTTCAAGCTCAACAAGGCTGTCATTGACCGCCGTCTCAAGGTTCTCGAAGCCGAAGGCATCACCTTCAAGTACAACCAGGAGATTGACGTCACCAAACTTCCTGCAGGATTCGACGCCTACGTAGTTTCCACAGGTACGCCTCAGGCCCGTGACCTCAACATCCCGGGACGTGAACTTCAGGGCGTGCACCTGGCTCTCGAGCTTCTCAGCCAGCAGAACAGGATTCTCGCCGGCAAGGAGTTCAAGAAGTCCGAACTCGTGAACTGCAAGGGCAAGAACGTCCTCGTCATCGGAGGCGGAGACACAGGTTCAGACTGTATCGGTACCGCTCACCGTCAGGGCTGTCTCAGCGTCACCCAGATTGAGATTATGCCTAAGCCTCCTGTAGGACCTGAAGATCCAGCCAACCCTTGGCCGAACTATCCTAGAATCCTCAAGACCACTTCAAGCCACGAGGAAGGCTGTACAAGAAGATGGAACATCAACTCACTCGAGTTTCTCGGTGAGGACGGCAAACTCACGGGAGTCAAGGTCCAGCCTATCGACTGGAAGCCTAATCCTGAAGGCGGACGTCCTATCATGGTCCCTGCCGGTGACCCTGAGGTCATCAAGGCCGAGATCGTCTTCCTTGCCATGGGCTTCATCAAGCCTCAGCAGCCAGACTTTGCAGACAATGTCTTTGTGGCAGGTGATGCTGCCAACGGCGCCTCCCTCGTTGTCCGCGCCATGGCATCAGGCCTTCAGGCCGCAGCCAAGCTCGACGCCTGGATCAAGAAGCAGTAAATCGATCCTTTATCGATCCCTATAACAATCAAATAAAATAGGAAACGCCCCGTTCTCAAAGCCAACCAAACGGCAAAGAGAGCGGGGTTCTTTTATCAAGGCCACGCCTTACGGCTTGCTTAATTGCGGGAAAAACACGATATTACAAGAAATAACACACTAATAGCCCGTGATTATGCGATATTCTAAACTTCTTCCATGCATCACAGGCCTGGTGATCAGCCTGTCCTGCACATCACAGATAAGCAAATCCGCCAGAGGCACGGATTACGTGGATTACGTCAATCCGATGGTTGGGACAATGTCCACATACAGCCTGTCCACAGGAAACACCTACCCGGCCGTTGCCGTGCCGTGGGGAATGAATTTCTGGACTCCTCAAACCGGCAAGGACGGAGACGGATGGACATACAGTTATGATGCCACGTCAAAGATAAGAGGCATTAAGCAGACGCATCAGCCCTCGCCGTGGATAAACGATTACGGCGCATTCTCCATAATGCCGGTAACCACGGGCAAGGTCTGGGACGAGGACAAAAGAGCCAGCTGGTTCTCACACAAAGCGGAGGAATCCACTCCGTACTATTACAAAGTCTATCTGGCAGACCACGACGCCACCGTGGAGATTACCCCTACGTCAAGGGCCGCATATCTACGGATAACCTATCCGGAATCCAGCATGTCTTATATCGTAGTAGATGCATTTCCAGGGGAATCCTGGATTGAGGTGACAGGGAATAGAATCATAGGCTATAATACGCACAATCACGGAGGCGTAACGGACAATTTCAGGAACTGGTTCGTGATAGAGTCCGACACTCCGTTTGAAAGCGCTGACGTAATCCAGGAACATGCCATAGTAGGCTTCCCTACCTCAAGGGGACAGAAGGTGAACCTGAGAGTAGCGTCATCGTTCATATCCATCGAGCAGGCTGAACTGAACCTTTCCGAACTCAAGGATGATTTCGACCAGACCAAAACCTGGGCCAGGAATCAGTGGAACGAGGCCCTGGGAAGGATTGAGATTGCGGACGACAACATTGACAACCTCAGGACATTCTACTCCTGTCTGTACAGGACACTGCTCTTCCCAAGGGATCTCTCGGAAATCAACTCTACAGGAGAGAGGGTGCATTACAGTCCTCACACAGGGAAAGTGGAGAAAGGATATTTCTTCACGGATACGGGATTCTGGGACACGTTCAGAAGCCTCTTCCCTCTTATGAACCTACTTTATCCCGAAACATCGGCCAAGGTTCAGGAAGGTCTTGTGAACGACTATCTGGAAAGCGGATTCCTTCCGGAATGGGCGTCTCCTGGGCACAGGGGCTGCATGGTCGGGAACAACAGCGCGTCCGTAGTAGCCGATGCCGCCATAATGGGCGTTGAAGGCTATGACATGGAAAAGCTCTGGGAAGCGGTTACAAGCGGGGCGCACAAGGTGCATCCTACGGTAAACTCATCAGGAAGGCTCGGGCACGAATACTATGACAGCCTTGGCTACGTCCCTTGTGACGTGGACATCAGGGAGAACGTTGCAAGGACCCTCGAATACGCCTATGACGACTGGTGCATATGGCAGTTCGGAAAGGCAATCGGAAAGAGCGAAGAAGAACTTGCTCCATACAAGAAAGCCGCACGTAACTACCGCAACCTCTACGATGCCGAAGTCGGCCTTATGAACGGAAGGCAGAAGGACGGAGCATTCAGAAGGCCGTTCAGTCCGCTTAAATGGGGCGGAGACTTCACCGAAGGCAACTCCCTCCACTACACGTGGAGCGTCTTCCACGACGTTCAGGGCCTCATTAACCTGATGGGCGGAGTCAAAAGGTTCAACTCAATGCTTGACACAGTCTTCATAATGCCGCCGAAGTACGACGACTCCTACTACGGCTTCCCTATTCATGAGATTGTGGA
>CADBMK010000070.1 GCA_902795785.1 uncultured Bacteroidia bacterium
AGGTCGGCATGTCGGCCGTGACGATAGCGGGAGGAAAGTTCCTCGGCGTGTTCGTCCTTGGCTTCGCCGCCGGCCAGGCTATGAACTGGACCTTTATGGAGAGCATGTTCCTTGCTGGACTGCTCTCCATGTCGTCCACTACCGTTGTCATCAAGGCGTTTGACGATCTGGGACTCAAGTCTTCGTCATACTCGCCCCTTGTCTTCGGTACCCTTGTGGTAGAGGACCTTATCGCCATCCTCCTGATGGTGCTTCTTTCCACGATGGCCGTTTCCAACACATTTGCAGGAGGGGAGATGATGTTCAATCTGGCAAAACTCGCCTTTTTCATCATCCTGACCTTCCTTATCGGTATCTACGCCATCCCGTCGCTTCTTAGGCGTTTCGGAGGCCTGATCAACAATGAGATACTCCTTCTTGTGAGCATCGGACTCTGTTTTGGAATGGTTACCCTGGCCACTTCTCTCGGCTTCTCATCAGCGCTCGGAGCCTTTGTAATGGGTTCCATTCTGGCCGAGACCGTGGAGAGTGAGAGGATTGTAAAGCTGACTGGCAGTATCAAGGATCTGTTCGGCGCCATTTTCTTCGTGTCCGTGGGTATGATGGTGGACCCGAAGGTCATCGCATCGCACTGGTTCATCATCATTGTCATAACCCTGCTGGTTTATATCAGCCATATCGTCTTTTCGGGATTGGGAGTGCTTATGTCCGGCAAAGGACTTGAAAACGCCGTACATACAGGCTTCAGCCTTGCCCAGCTCGGAGAGTTCGGCTTCATCATCGCCGGCGTGGGTGTGACCCTCGGAGTGATGCGTGATTTTATCTATCCAATCATTATCGCCGTTTCCGTGATTACCACGTTCACTACTCCGGTCATGATTAAACTTGCGGATCCTGCCTACAGGTTCCTTGTGACAAGGACTCCGCAAAAAGTCCTGGAATTCATAGATCCTCCAAAGAAAAAGAAGAAGTCCAACGATACGTCGGAATGGAACAGTCTCATCCGTATGGTAATCGTCCGTGTTATTCTCTATGGCGTGCTCCTTATTGCCATCCTTATGGGATCTAAATTCTATCTCGAAGGTTTCATTCACAGGATTCTCCCGTTCTCGACAGAGTTCATCATCGACCTTGTGGTGGTGGTAATTACTGTCATTGCCATGATGCCTTTCCTATACGGATTTGCATCCAATCCTGCGGCAATAAAAAAACAGGCCCGGGTCCTCTTGAAAAGAAACCCGGGCAACAGTCTTCCTCTGATGGGTATAGTGCTTGTCAGAACGTTCATAGCCTCTTCGGTTGTCCTCGAGGTTGTAGTCAGTCATTTCAACCTGAACTTCTGGACGATTGTGGCGGTGTTCGTTTTCCTCTGCGCCTTCATAATGTTCTCACGTCATTCGTTCCATAAACTGAATTTCGTGGAGGACAGGTTCCTTGCCAATCTCAATGCAAGGGAAGCCCTGAAGGACTAGAGGATGTTCATGCTCTGCTCTCTGATTTTTTCGAGCTCATCCTTCATACGTACCACGCACTTCTGGATTCCGGCGTGATTGGCCTTTGATCCGGTGGTGTTGATTTCACGTCCCATTTCCTGGATGATGAATCCGAGTTTCTTTCCCGGATACGGCTCTCCGTCAATGGTATCCATGAAGTATTTGCAATGCTGACGGAGGCGGACTTTCTCCTCGTTGATGTCGTATTTCTCGAGATAGAAAATCATCTCCTGCTCGAATCTGCTCTGGTCCGGTTTCTGGGCAAGGTCTTCGAGGGCCTTGAGAATCTTGGCGCGGACGGCTTCAATCCTCTCGCTTTCGTATGATTCAACCTCGTTGTAGATGTCCAGGATGTTCTGAACCCTTGAAGTGACGTCCTTATAGAGGGCTACGCCTTCCTTTGCCCTGTAATCGTTGAGCTGGGCAAGTGCGTCGTCAAGAGCCTTGTCAACTACAGGCCAGTTCTCCTCGGTCACGACATCCTGCTTCTTTGTGTCGATGACGTCAGGGAAGCGGAGGATTGAACTAAGAAGGGTGGCTGCTGCAAGGGTGTCGCATTCCTTTCCGAGAATGCTCTGTGACTGGAGCATATAGCTTTTTGCAATCTCGGCGTTAATCTGCTTTGCCGCATCGGCTGCGTTTGGCTCCCATGTTACAAATACGTCAATCGTACCTCTCTGGAGGCTTGACGCAATCTTTGCGCGCGCTTCAAGTTCCTTATCTTTAGGAAAGATGCTGCTCTTAAGATTGATGTCTGCGTTCTTTCCGTTGAGTGTTCTTATTTCGATGGTGAGTTTACCTCCTTCGAGGACGGCCTCAGCCTTGCCATAGCCTGTCATGGATTTAATCATACCGCAAAATTAAATAAATTATTATATTTGTGGTTCTCAAATTTGTACATCATAGATATATTATGGCAGAAGAAATGAATAATGTGGCCGAGGAGCCTAAGAAACTGAACTTCCTTGAGGAAATCATCGAAGATGACCTCAAGTCTGGCAAGGTAAGCAGCATACTTACCCGTTTCCCTCCGGAGCCTAACGGATATCTCCACCTTGGCCATGCAAAGAGTCTTTGCATCAATTTTGGCCTTGCAAAGAAGTACGGTGGACTTACGAATCTCCGTTACGACGATACAAACCCGACAAAAGAGGATACAGAATACGTTGAAGCCATCAAGGAAGATATCAAATGGCTTGGCTTCGAATGGGCTAAGGAGTGCTATGCCTCAGATTATTTCGACCAGCTCTATGAGTGGGCCGAGGATATGATCAAGAGGGGCCTCGCCTATGTTGACGACCAGACCCAGGAAGAGATGCGTCAGGCCCGTGGAACCGTGGACAAGCCGGGAACCGACAGCCCTTACCGCAACCGTTCCGTTGAAGAGAACCTTCAGATCTTCCGTGACATGAAGGCCGGCAAGTATGCCGATGGTGAGAAGGTGCTTCGTGCCAAGATCGATATGGCCAGTCCTAACATGATGTTCCGTGACCCTATTCTTAACAGAATCAAGCATGCGCATCATCATCGTACGGGAGACAAGTGGTGCATCTATCCGATGTACGACTTCACCCACGGCCAGTGCGATTCCATCGAACATATCACACATTCTATCTGTACTCTCGAGTTTGATGTCCACCGTCCTTTGTACGACTGGTTCATCAAGACTCTCGGCATTTATCCTTCACACCAGTACGAATTCGCCCGTCTGAACCTCACATACACCCTTATGTCAAAGCGCAAGCTTCTTGAGCTTGTCCAGAAGGGCCTTGTGTCAGGTTGGGATGACCCTCGCATGCCTACTCTCTGCGGAGTCCGCCGCCGCGGTTATACCGCTGAGGCGCTGAAGATGTTCTGTGACAAGATCGGCGTTACAAAGCACGACCAGCTTATGGATATCCAGGTCCTCGAGTGGTGCGTCCGCCAGGACCTCAACGCCCGTGCCAACAGATATATGGTGGTGAGCGACGACCCTATCAAGGTTACCCTTACCAACTGGGAGGCCGGCAAGGTTGAGTGGTTCGACTGCCCTCTGAATCCTGCGGATCCTGAGGGAGCAAAGAGGAAGGTTCCTTTCACCGGCGAACTTCTTATCGACCGTGCAGACTTCATGGAGGATGCTCCGAAGAAGTTCTTCAGACTCAAGCCGGACGGAGAAGTCCGTCTTAAGTATACCTATATTATCAAGTGCAACGAGGTTGTCAAGGATGACAGCGGAAAGGTTGTGGAACTCAAGTGTACCTATGACCCGTCAACCCGTCCTGGCGGAGGGGAGTGGCGCTCTGTCAAAGGAACCATCCACTGGGTTTCAACAGAGTATGCAAAGCCTGTTGAGCTTCGCCTTTACGACCGTCTCTTCACCGAGCCGGACATGAACAACATCCCGGAGGACAAGGATTACAAAGAATACCTTAATCCTGAGTCTCTCGTTATTTCAAAGGGATATGCGGAGCCAGCCCTGCTCGAGGATAATTCCGGAATCGCCGTTCAGTTCGAGCGAACCGGTTACTTCGTCAAGGACAAAGACAGCACGCCTGAGAATCCGGTCTTCAACAAGACGGTATCTCTCAAGGATTCCTTCAAGATTGACTAATATTTCCTGTCAATAGATTAACGGCTCCCGGATATATCCGAGGGCCGTTTTTTAATTTTCTTTATAAATGTTTCTTTAAAAAAGTAGTGCTCGTTTTTAAAATATTTTGTTTACAATTATAATTGTACTATGTTTGCAGTACAATTCCTAAAAATATGCGTAACAGTTTTCTTGAAGATATGACAAACAAGAGCGCAAATCTGAAAAAGCAGATTATGTCGTTCTGTAT
This sequence comes from uncultured Bacteroidia bacterium, assembly GCA_902795785.1. Classification (GTDB taxonomy): domain Bacteria; phylum Bacteroidota; class Bacteroidia; order Bacteroidales; family UBA932; genus Cryptobacteroides. The sequence goes on from CADBMK010000070.1 coordinate 4,316, forward strand.
TAATGGAAAGACGAACTACAGCATCTCGGATCTCAGTGACTTCCTTGGTGCTTCAGTTCCTACCGTTACCAAACTCGTCGTTGAACTCATCGAGGATGGCTATATGCTTGACCTTGGTAAGCAGGGTACATCGGGCGGACGCCGTCCAAGCATCTATGGACTCAATCCTGATGCTGGTTTCTTCGTGGGTGTGGACTGCGGCCATCATCACATTAACATAGCGGTCACTAATTTCAAGGGTGACCTCGTAAACTATGAGAAGGAGATCCCTCACGTGCTTAAGGAGGACGAGGAGAGCCTTCAGGGTTTCACCGATATCATCGTGGAGCACGTAAACAAGATTGGTATCGACTGGAACAAGGTGCTCGGACTTGGCATAAGCCTTCGCGGAAGGGTTAACTTCCATACGGGATCATGCTATACATATTTCGGAGACAATGAGTTCCCGCTCAACCAGATAGTAAGTGACAAGCTCGGTATTCCTGTTATCGCTGAGAACAACTCAAGGGCGATGTCATACGGCGAGTATCTCTGCGGCTGCGTCCAGGACGAGAAGAACGTCCTCTTCATCAATGCCAGCTGGGGTCTTGGTATGGGTATGATTCTCGACGGCAAGCTTTATTACGGAGAGTCCGGTTTTTCAGGTGAGATCGGTCATTTCCCAATGCTTGACAACAATATCGTCTGCCGATGCGGAAAGGTGGGCTGTCTGGAGACAGGAGCTGCCGGTATCGCACTTCACAGGCTCGTGCTTGACCAGCTTCGTGACGGCAAGGCATCTTCGCTTTCGGCAAAATACCGTGCGGGCGAGGAAATCCGTCTCCGTCATGTCCTTGAGGCGGTTAAGGAAGAGGATATGCTCTGTATCTCTGCAATGCAGGAGGTTGGAGAAGTCCTCGGTAAGGGAATTGCGGGTTTGATCAACGTATTCAACCCTCAGCTCGTAATCCTCGGCGGCCGCCTTATGGTGGGCAGGGATTACCTGATGCTCCCTGTTCAGAGTGCAATGAAGAAGCACGCTCATAACGTAGTAAGCAATGATACCACTATAAAGTTCTCGGCTCTCGGCAAGAAGGCCGCTCCTATCGGAGCTTCGCTTATAGCCCGCAGCCGTTTCCTTGGTCTCATTTAAATAGATGTTTAGAAATTTAGTAAACAGAGCCAGGCTTTTTCATCTTACGATGAGAATGAAACTGACGCTTGGCTTTTGTGCCGTGGCCGTTGCCCTGCTTGTTTCCAGCATTATTTCCATCCTGGAATATAGCAGAATGAGCAATTATGTCTCAAACCTGATTGCCGGCAATATCAGATGTATCAACGTGGCCCAGCAACTTGCTGAACAGAGCAATACCTACAATCTCGCCATCCTTGCCGTAATTGGTGACGATGGCGGCGATTCACATGCTCCGTCGTTCAATCAGGATGAGTTCCTTGTCAGGTGCGACAGCCTCAAGGCCAGTCTGAGTGACAGCCGTGCGCTTCCGCTTGCGGACTCCATCCTGTACTCATACTCGGCATATATGCTGACATCCCTTGAACTTCCGGCCATATTGGAGGATGAGTTCACGGATTCCAGGGACTGGTACTTCCTCAGGCTTCAGCCGAAGTTCCAGAGATTGAAGTCCGATATCGATAATCTTTCGGAAGTATTCTATCAGGAACTTCAGAAGAATTCCGAAACCTTCCAGAGAGGTTTCTACAGAAGTATTATCCCGGGAGTCGTGGCAGTAGGCGTCGGACTTCTCCTTCTGCTGCTTCTGTTGCTGTTCATCCTTGCATACTATGTCAATCCAATCTACGGTATGCTTCACGGCCTGAACGATTATATGGCCATCGGAAGAAAGTATTCGAATTCATTTGACGGGGACGACCAGTTGAAGGATCTCAACGACGGCATCACTGAGATTACTGAAGAGAATCTTCAGCTCAGAAAGCGCCTGAAATCTCTTCGTGATTCCCTGAACAAAAACTAAGCTGCCCGAAATGAACATCAAGGTCATATCCAGGAATGTGGGTTCGGCCCTCCTTGTGAGTGCGCTGTTTATGTTCCTGTCCATACTTGTCTCCATGGCAAATGGAAACGACAGTGCCCTTGCTGCCCTCAGCATCAGCTTCATCCTGACGTTCGTCGTGGGTATCTTCCCGTTCATCTTCGTTACGAGGACAGAGAAGATTTCCCTGAAGGACGGATATATGATTGTGGTGCTGTCGTGGCTTCTTTCATTTATTTTCGGCATGCTGCCGTACGCACTCTGGGGCGGACCGTTTACGGTTGTTAACGCCTGGTTCGAGAGCGTGTCCGGCTTTACCACTACGGGAGCAACCATCCTCTCCAATATAGAAGACCTGCCTAACAGCCTTCTTTTCTGGAGAAGTTCAACGCATTTCATCGGAGGTTTGGGAGTCGTCGTCTTCCTGCTCCTTCTGATTCCTAACAACAGCGCAATCCGATTCCGTCTGACGAGCATGGAGATTTCCTCCCTGTCTAGAAACGGCTATAGGGTAAGGCAGAACAAGACCGTCTTCATTTTCGCATATGTATATATAGGAATCTGCGTTGCGGCGTTCATTTCCTACGCGCTTGCCGGGATGAGTCTCTTCGACGCCATCAACCATGCGATGAGCGTGTGCGCGACAGGCGGATTCAGTACCAGGAACGAGAGCATCGGGGCCTTCCATTCGGGCACGATCAACGTGATCACCATCATCTTCATGTATCTTGCGTCCGTTCACTTCGGACTGATCTTCCTTGCCGTTATCCACAGAAGCCTCAAACCGCTGAATAATCCTGTCCTGAAGTATTATACGCAGATGCTGCTCGTGGCTACTCTTGTCGTATCCCTCAGGCTTAAGTTCTCCGGCATCGCATCCACCTGGTTTGACGCATTCATGGACGGAAGTTTCCATGTCGTAAGTTACGCATCCACTACGGGCTTCGCGATAGCGGACAACGCATACTGGCCTCTGTTCGTCAACGTCATCCTGATGTTCATGGGTATCCAGTGCGGTATGGCTGGATCTACTACCGGTGGACTCAAGGCAGACCGCGTCTATGTTCTCTTCAAGGCCATTCAGCGTCAGGTTAAATCAGCGTTCCGCCCGTCTTCGGTTTCTGAAATCAGGGTGGGCAATGTGTTCCTTCGCGATGAGACCGTCTATCCTCATATTCTCTACTCGGCCATGTTCGGCCTGTTCCTGATATTATCCCTCATCGTCTGCCTCGCTCTCGGTGTGGATACGGGCAACGCCCTTGCCGGAACTGCCAGCTGTCTTGGCAACGTGGGACCTGCCCTTAAGGAAATAGGTACCTTCGGTAATTATGGAATGGAGTCTTCCTGGGTGAAATTCGTGTTCACCATAGACATGTTCCTCGGCCGTGTTGAAATCTATCCTGTCCTTGCGGTGCTGGCAATGATCTTCGGAGACAGAAGGAAGTGATGGACAGGGGGGAGTTTCTTTATGGCGATTTCGTTTCGCAATTCAGTTTTCCGCCGACAGCCGACCAGGATGCGCTCCTGAAGGATGTGGCCGGATTCATCGTCAGTGACGATTACGATATCCTTGTAATTAACGGATATGCCGGAACGGGCAAGACGACGGCGATAGCTGCCGTCACCAAGTCCCTTCTTGAACTGAAGGTCCGCTCCGTTCTGCTGGCACCTACAGGCCGCGCCGCCAAGGTCCTTTCTAATTATACACATCGTCCGGCCTTTACCGTCCATAAGCATATTTACAGGGCCAAGGGCTTCAAGGAAGGAGGATGGGGAGATTTCTCCCTGGCTCCTAACAAGGCCAGGGACACCCTTTTTGTCGTGGACGAGGCCTCGCTTATCGGACTTGACAATAATCTCATGGAGGACCTTGTTTCCTTTGTCCGTAACGGAGTTGACTGCAAACTGATCCTGATAGGGGATTCGGCCCAGCTTCCTCCTGTGGGAATGGACGAGAGCCCGGCTTTCTTCAAGGAGTTTATGGACGGCTTCGGGGGCGTCTGCTATTCCACCCTCCGGGAAGTCGTGCGTCAGAAACTTGAGTCCGGAATCCTTTATAATGCCACAATCCTGAGGAACCACATTGAGAAAGACTCTCCTGAAGGAATTCGTCTGCATCTTCCTTTCCCTGACGTGGAGAGGCTCAGGGGCGGCGACCTGATTGAAAAACTCCAGGATGCCTATTCAACGTACGGAGAGGATGAAACCGTAGTCCTCTGCCGCTCCAACAAAAGGGCCCTCAGGTATAACGCCGGCATCAGGGCTATGGTGCAGTTTGAAGAGGACCAGCTTGTCCGTGGGGACAAGGTGATGATAGTTAAGAACTGCTACCAGTTTGTGGAGAATATTGAGGGAATGGATTATATTGCCAACGGAGACATCGCCAAGATTGTCGGCTCGCCGAAGCATTTTGAAGAGAGGTACGGACTGCATTTTGCGGACGTCACCCTGTCCTTCCCTGATTACGGCGACCAGGAAATTGATGTGAAGGTCATACTGGATGCCCTTCAGTCTGAGACTGCGTCCATCTCCGCAGAGCAGCAGGAAGCCCTTTTCCAGGGAGTTCTGGAAGACTATTCGGACCTGAGCACCAAGAAGAAGAGATATGATGCCGTCAAGGAGGATAAATACTACAACGCCCTCCAACTCAAGTACGCAAGCGCCATCACCTGCCACAAGAGTCAGGGTGGCCAGTGGGACTGTGTCTTTATTGACAATCCATTCTGGATGGATGAGCTGACGACGGACGACCTTAAGTGGATGTACACGGCCATGACCCGTGCCGTAAAGAAAGTTTATCTGGTTAATTTCAAAGATGAATTCTTTGACTGATATGAAGAAGTTTTTTGCCATTATCATCGCCCTGGCTGCGGGCGTTCCCGCCTTTAGTCAGCAGCAGAAGATTCCTGTGAATTATAAATGGGTTTCATCTAAGGAGGTCGTGTTCTCCTATGACGGAACCTATACGGATTTGAACGCGTTCTCAGTCAATCCTGTTAACGGAAAGATTCTCCGCGGAGTCAAGGCTCCAGAGAAATTCGCTTCGTTTCCGCTTAGTCCGGACGGAGCCGTGAACCTTACATATTCCCCGGATTCCACAAAACTGGCTTTTACCAGGAACAACGACCTTTATGTTGTGGACATCGCCTCAGGGAAAGAGTCCCGCTTGACTTTTGACGGAACTGACCTTATCCTGAACGGATACGCTTCCTGGGTTTATTACGAGGAGATTTTCGGCAGACCAAGCAAATACCGCGCGTTCTGGTGGAGCCCGGATTCCAGAAAGATCGGTTTCTACAGGTTTGACAACAGCGAGGTTCCTATGTTCCCTATTTATTCTGCTAAGGGACAGGACGGAAGCCTCAGGCAGACCAGGTATCCTAAGTGCGGAGAGAATAATCCTAAGGTGAGAATTGGAATCGTTGATCTGGACACGGAGGCAGTAACCTGGGCTGCGTTCGATGAAAACGAGGACCAGTATTTCGGTACTCCTTTCTGGGGCGCTGACAGCAGGAAGTTCTTCGTTTCCAGGGAACCGAGAACTCAGAATACCCTTGACCTCTATGCCGTTTCCGCAGAGGACGGTACCCTTAGTCATATCTATCACGAGACTTACAAGACCTGGCTGGACTGGATTGACGGAATGCTTTTCGGAAAGGACGGACTCTATATGGTCCGCAGCTTTGAAACTCTCTGGCAGCAGATTTATTATCTGAGCTATGACGGAAAGGTCTTCCGCCGCCTTACCGACGGAAAGAACTGGAGAATCAGCCTTGTGGATGTGGATGAAAAGAAGGGAGAGGTTTATTTTACCGCCCACAGGGATGCCACTGTCCGCAGGACTTTCTATAAGGTTGATTCCAAGGGCGTTATTTCAGCCCTTACGGATCCTGCTTATCACGCGTTGGGTATTCAGCTTTCACCGGACAAAAAGCATTTCGTGGCTGTTACCTCGAATTTCTCTACGCCTAACCAGATCAGAGTTTACAACACGGCCAACCCACGGAAGAACATCAAGGTGGCTGATCAGGCAGCCGAGGGTTTCGATATCTCCAAGTGCATCGTCCCGAGCCTCGTGTCCATCACTACTTCGGACGGCCTTGTCCTTCCCGGCATGATAGTATATCCGAAGAATTTCGACCCTTCTAAGAAATATCCCGTTCACGTTGACATTTACGGCGGTCCTGACCATCCTATGGTTATAGACAGCTGGAAGGGCAATGCCAGATACAGGTGGTACTGGGAAAACGGCATCATCGAGCTTACCGCCGACTGCCGTGCGGCCGGACATAACGGCAGGGAAGGCCTGGACCGAATCTATCGTCAGCTTTCAGAGATTGAGGTAAGTGACTTCTGCGAGTGGGCGTCCTGGCTTCAGGGACTCCCTTATGTGAAGGGGGACAAGATCGGTGTTGAAGGTTTCTCGTTCGGCGGTACGATGACGTCCCTCCTTGTCATGGACCATCCTGACAAGTTCCATTATGGAATAGCAGGCGGAGGCGTGTATGACTGGTCTCTCTACGATACACATTACACCGAACGCTTTATGGATACTCCTCAGAACAACCCTGAGGGTTATGAAAAGACCAGGGTAATCGGCCATGTGGGCAATTACGTTGCTGATGTTGACAAGGACAATTCTGACGTGATGCTGAAACTTACCCACGGCACAGGTGACGACAACGTTCATTTCCAGAATACCCTTCAGCTGGTAGATGCTCTTCAGAAGGCTGGAAAGGAATTCGAATTCATGATCTATCCTGACGGAATGCACGGCTACCGCGATGAGCAGGGACGGCACTTCCAGGCTGAAAACAGAAAGTTCTGGCTTAAATATCTGAAGAATTAGTTAGGCTACGAGCTCCAGGCTGTCTTCTCCGGCCGCCTTCGCTTCGCTCATCCCACCACTGCGCTTCGCTTGTGGTCCCCCCGTTCATGAGGCCACGGGCGGCCACAGGCTCCGGAGAAGACAGCCTGGAGCTACGCTCTTCTGCAAATTAGAAGCAGGTTCGCATCCATTCCGTCGGAGTGTATTCCGAAGATGTGACGTCCTGAATTGTTGGAGGTCTTTATGCCAAGTCTTGCTCTCAGGGAATCACTTGAAAGAGGAATGTTCCTGGCAGTGACGTCTGCGTCAGGGTATTCTTTTCCGGCAGCCTTCAGGCTCTTTTTGTCAAGGGGAAGAATCTTCTCAATGACATAGTTCCTTCCTGTGGGGATTGGCTCCGTTCCAAAATATATGTGGGTATTTACCCCCGCTTTCTTTACGCCGTAGAACTGGCTGACCCAGTTGAAAAGGCCGGCCTTGGTGATGGACTTGCCGGGTTCGAAGAGAATCTGACCCTGCTCGATTGTCTTTGCGATTTCCGCCTTTGAATTGCGTTCCGCTCCGGGCTCGGGCCTTATTATGGTTCCGTCCTCGTTAAGGATGAGGCTGAAGTCTCCGTTGTAACCTTTTTCCAGGAGCACCAGAAGTTCCTTGCATTCTCCTCCTGAAGCTACGATATGGATTTCCTTTATGCTGTCAAGGCGCTCCGCCAGCATGCTGATGTCGGCCATAGGGGAGAGTTTAAGGATTACCCTGGCGGTCTTTTTGAATACTTCAGGAAGTAATGTGAGGACATCCGGGCTGCAGTCTTCCAGGAGGAAGACCTTCCTGCCTGAGGAGTCCCTTCTGGCAGGGTCGATGAATACGGTGTCCCAGCCTTCGGACAGGAGGCCTTCAATGGTGAGAGGGGTGACTTCAGTGTTTGAGAAGACGATGTTGTCCAAGCCCAGCCTTTGGAAGTTGTGTTTGGCCGCAGCCACCAGTTCAGGGTTCATGTCGTTGTAGAGAACCTTTGACGAAACCGCGCTGAAAGCCGCCACATCCACTCCAAGCCCCGAGGTAAGGTCGGCGACGCTTCCGCCCGGGGGCAGGAGGCTAGCCTTGTAGGCAGCCGTGGCTGCCGAACTGCATTGCTCCGTACAGATGCGGGTTGGATAGATGAGGTCTGGAATCCCGTACCATTGAGGGACCTTGGTTTTCATCTTTTTCCTTCCTTCGAGGGTATAGATTACGGCGTCCCTGCCCAGGCCGTTTTCCAGCTGGGGCCAGACCGTGCTCTTTGACAGAATCAGTCTTGAGGGATCGTCGTTTTCGTGTTCAAGGATAAACTCTTTCACATGACAAAAATAGGGATAATCGGGTATTATTTTGGAATAGACGGGCAAAAAATCTATATTTGGTTTAATTGACCAAATATAAAATATTACACTATGACAGATTACAAGGCAGTTGCTCAGAGTTGGATTGACGGTCCATATGACGAAGAAACCAAAAAAGAGGTTAGGGCATTACGTGACAGCGATCCGGCCGGGCTGGAAGATGCTTTCTATCGCAATCTTGAATTCGGCACAGGCGGACTGCGCGGCGTTATGGGCGTGGGTACCAACCGAATGAACAAATATACGGTGGGTATGGCAACCCAGGGCCTTGCCAATTACATCAAGGCAAATGTCAAGGGAGACGACATCAAGGTCTGCATCTCTTTCGACAGCAGAAACAACAGCAAGTTCTTTGCGAAGATTACGGCTGACGTCCTTTCCGCAAACGGAATCCACGTTTACATATTCGATGACCTCAGGCCTACTCCTGAGCTCAGTTATTCCATCCGCCTTAAAGGTGCCACTGCGGGTGTGATGGTCACTGCATCTCACAATCCAAAGGAGTACAACGGCTATAAGGTATTCTGGGAGGATGGCGGCCAGATCACCGCTCCGGTTGACAAGGATATCGTTGACCAGGTTGCCCTGATTACCGATCCTTCAATGGTGAAGTTCACCCCGGGTGAGGGCGCCGGCAAGATTGAGGTTATGGGATCCGAAGTTGACGAGTGCTATGTCCGTGACATCACGTCCCTTACTCTCAGTCCTGAGAGCCGTGCCCGTCACAAGGATATTAAATTTGTCTATACACCTCTGCACGGCTGCGGCGTGAAACTTGTCCCTGAGTGCCTCCGCAGACTTGGCTTTGAGAATATCTACAATGTGCCGGCCCAGGATGTGAGCGACGGAAATTTCCCTACCGTTGTTTCTCCTAATCCGGAAGAACCGGCTGCCATGAAGATGGCTCTTGACAGGGCTGACGAGGTGGGCGCCGACGTGGTGATGGCAACGGATCCGGATGCGGACCGTATGGGTATCGCCGTGCGTGACAACGAGGGCCGCATGGTCCGTTTCAATGGAAACCAGACTGCCTCCCTGCTTACATATTACATCCTGACCAGATGGAAGGAACTCGGAAAACTGGACCCTACAAAGTACGTGGTCAAGACTATAGTTACAACTGAACTCATCACCGAAATCTGCGAGAAGTTCGGCGTCAAGGTATATAATGTCCTTACCGGCTTCAAGTATATTGCCGAGGTGGTCAAGGCCAACGAAGGTAAGGGGGAATTCATCTGTGGCGGCGAGGAAAGCTTCGGCTTCAATGTGGGCCAGTTCGTCAGGGACAAGTGCGCCCAGGTGGCGTGCTGTATGGTGGCTGAGGCTGCGGCCTGGGCTGCGGACCAGGGACTTACCCTCTATCAGCTGATGGAAAGGATCTATTCGGAATTCGGATACCGCAAGGAAGGCCTTGTTTCCCTTGTACGCAAAGGAAAGAGCGGAGTAGAGGAGATTCAGGGTATCATGGCGGCATACCGCTCTAATCCACCTGAAAAACTGCTTGGTTCTCCTGTGGTTAAGGTTGTGGATTATCTTGAGCCGGAGAAGACCGGACAGCCTAAGAGCAACGTGCTCCAGTTCTTTGACGAGGATGGCGACGTGGTGTCAATCCGCCCTTCAGGAACCGAGCCTAAGATCAAATTCTACTTTGGAGCCAAAGGCGCTGACGCTGACGCAAAAATCGAGGCTTTGAAGAATCAGTTTGTGAAATAAAATATTTTTAAAAAATATTAAAAAGCGGTTGGAACAGAAGAGGGGGAGTATTATATTTGCGAAGCAAAAAATTACACGCGAAATGAATCAACTTTCAGACAGAGTCAACAATCTTGCGGCATCGGCAACTTTCGCCATGCTTCAGAAAACTAACGAACTTAAGGCGGCAGGTGTGGACATTATCAGTATGAGTGTCGGAGAACCTGATTTCAATACTCCTGATCACATCAAGGAGGCAGCAAAGAAGGCTATCGACGATAATTACTCAAGATATTCACCTGTTCCGGGTTACGCTTTCCTCAAGAAGGCAATCGTTGAAAAACTCAAGAAAGAAAACGGCCTTGATTACAAGGAGTCTGAAGTTCTCGTTTCAAACGGTGGAAAGCAGGCTCTCTGCAACGTTGTGATGGCTCTTGTCAATGAAGGTGACGAGGTTATCGTTCCGGCTCCATACTGGGTAAGTTACCCTCAGATGGCCATCCTCGCAGGTGGTAAGCCGGTTTACATCAGCGCAGGCATCGAGCAGAATTTCAAGATTACCCCAGAGCAGTTGGAGAAGGCCATCACCCCTAAGACAAAGCTCCTTATCCTCTGTACACCAAGCAACCCTACAGGTTCAGTTTATTCCAAGGATGAACTTGAGGCCATTGCAAAGGTGGTTGCAAAGCATCCTGGAATGTTCGTTCTCTCTGATGAGATCTACGAGCATATCAGCTATATCGGAGGCTGCACCTCAATTGCAACCTTCCCTGGAATGAAGGATCAGGTCATTGTCTGCAACGGCGTTTCAAAGGCCTATGCCATGACAGGTTGGCGTATCGGTTTCATTGCAGCACCGGAGTGGATTGTCAAGGGTGTGAACAAACTTCAGGGCCAGTATACCAGCGGTCCTTGCTCGCTTTCTCAGGTTGCCGCTACAGTTGCACTGTCCGGAGACCAGAAGTGCGTTGAGGATATGCGCGTTGCATTTGAGCGCAGAAGAGACCTTATCGTTGATCTTGCAAGCCAGATTCCAGGCCTCGAGGTCAACCGTCCTGACGGTGCGTTCTATCTCTTCCCTAAGTGCTCATCGTTCTTTGGCAAGAAGTATGGCGACAGGGTTATCAACACATCGAGCGACCTTGCCATGTATCTTCTTGAAGAGGCTCACGTAGCAACCGTAGGCGGTGATTCATTCGGCGCTCCTGAGTGCTTCAGAATGAGCTACGCTACCTCCGATGAGAACATTAAGGAGGCTCTGCGCAGAATCAAGGAGGCTCTTGCTAAATTGAAGTAAGGAAATAATTACAATACTCTTGCAGCCCGCATTCCGAGCATTTCGGTTTGCGGGCTGTACATATATACCGCCCGTGGAGAATGAGCCAGTGATGGGCGATGGGTCTTTCCCTCTCCGGAACTATGGCCTCGAGGTCGGCCTGTACGGCAAGCGGAGTCCTGCCGTCTGAAAGTCCCAGGCGATGGGCTACTCGGAAGACGTGTGTGTCTACGGCGATGACGGGCTTGTCATAGACGACGGACGCTATTACTGCGGCCGTCTTCGGGCCTACGCCGGGAAGGCTTTTGAGCTGGTCAATGTCCGACGGGACTGTTCCGTCAAAATCGCTGACAAGTTTGCGGGCCATCCCTATGAGGTGGCTTGTCTTGCTGTTGGGATATGAGATTGATTTGACAAAGGGAAAGACTTCGTCGAATGAGGCCTTGGCAAGGCTCTGCGGAGTAGGGAAGGCTTTGAACAGAGCAGGGGTGACGATGTTGACTCGTCTGTCCGTGCACTGGGCCGAGAGGATGACCGCTACGAGAAGTTGGAAGGGGTCCCCGTAGTGTAGTTCGGTTTCGGCTGCCGGCATGTTGGCGCGGAACCAGTCGAAGATCTCTTTCATTGTTCGGTGCAGGCTTCGTCCGCGCAGAGGAAGACTCTGCCGGGATAGCGTTGAACGATGCTCCTGTTATGGGTGACCATGACGATGGCCGTCTTCTGCTCCTTGTTGATGTTGCTCAGGAGCTGGAGGATTCCGTCCGCCGTATCGTCGTCAAGATTGCCGGTAGGCTCGTCTGCGATGATTACTTCGGGGTTGTTTAGAAGGGCCCTTGCGATGGCGATTCTCTGCTGCTCACCGCCTGAAAGCTGGTGAGGCATCTTGTGGGCCTTGGTCTCCATTCCGACGCTTTTGAGGACGTCCTTGATGCGCTTGTCAGGCTCGTCCTTCGGCTTCCAGCCTGTGGCCTTGAGAACGAAGGAGAGGTTGTCTTCCACGTTGCGGTCCATCAGAAGCTGGAAATCCTGGAACACTACGCCGAGTTTTCTTCTCAGAAGCGGAATCTGCTTTTGCCTGATTCCGTGGAGCTGGATGCCGCAGACTGAGGCCTCGCCCTTTGTGATTCGGTTTTCCGCAATCATCGTCCTGATGATGGAGGTCTTGCCTGTTCCCACTTTGCCTATGATGTAAACGAAATCGCCGGGGAAAATCTCCATGTCAAGGCCGTAGATGACCGGTGTTTCGCCGTTGAGAATATCTGTGTTTTTGAAGGTTATAATTGCATCCATAACAAAACAAATATACGCAGATTTTAAGTATATTTGTGTATTATATACACATTCATATGCTAAAAAGAATAACGACAGCCTCATTGGCTGCTTTGATGCTTGCGACTGCCCTTTCTGCCGGAGTCCGTGGTACGAAGGAATTCAAGGACGCGGTTGCTCTGTATGAGAAGGGAATGTATGTCGAGGCCAGACAGGCTTTTGAACAGATTGCAAGACAGTCAGGGGCGGAAGATGCCGAAGGTTATGCTGTTTTGTGCGCCGTGCGTCTTCAGGCGCCGGGATATCAGACCCTCATTGAAAAATTCGATTCAGATTATCCTACTTCCACCCTTCGTGGAATTATACATTATGCGAACGCTCTCAATCTCTTTGACAGGGAGAAGTACGAGGAGGCGTCCGTGGAATTCTCACTTGTGAACGAGCAGACTCTCACATCGGCCCAGATTCCGGAGTTTACCTTCAAGCAGGCTTATTCCGAGTTCGGTCAGGGCCATTACGCTACAGCGCGTGAGGGCTTCGTCAGCGTGGACAAGATGCCGCTTAACGACTATTCCGCTCCGTCACGCTATTCCATCGCCTATATCGATTACACGAACGGCCTGTTTGACAGCGCCTTCGACTGGTTCGGCAAGGCTGCCAAGGATCCGCGTTTCAGGGATATCTCCAACTATTACATGCTGGAGTGCCGTTTCATGAACAAGGATTACAGGTATGTGGTGGACAACGGCGTAGGAATGTACGCCGCCATTCCGGAGGAGAGGAAACCTCATCTTGCCAGAATCATCTCCGAGTCTTATCTCGTCCTGGGTGATACCGGCAATGCCAGAAAGTATTACGAGAACACCACAAAGAACGCTCTCTCGATGGACCGCAAGGACCTCTTCTATGCCGGAAGCGTTCTCTATGCTGTCCACGACTGGCAGGGAGCGGTGGACAATTTCTCAAAGATTACCCAGAGGACCGATTCACTCGGCCAGATTGCTTCTTACGACATGGCCAACAGTTACCTTCAGCTCAAGAATAAGGTGGCTGCCATGAACGCATTCAAGGAGGCTTCTGCCCTTACGTTCGATGCCAGGGTTCAGGAGGATGCGATGTTCAACTACGCAAAACTCGCATTCGACCTTAACAACGATACATCCGGCTTCGCGGACTACCTCGCAAAGTATGCTGACCGCAAGCGCGGAGATTCAATCTATGGCTATATGGCCCTTGTATGCCTCGCCAACCACGATTATGCGGGCGCCGTTGCGGCCTATGACAAGGTTGAGTCCCTTGATGGCGAGATGAAGGGCAACTATATGAAAGCCAACTATCTGCGCGCCAATCAGCTCATCCTTGCGGGTTCCTACAGGGACGCCGTTCCGTGTCTGAGGGCCGCTTCATTCTACGGTGACAGAAGGGATACCTTCAACCAACTTTCACGCTTCTGGCTGGCGGAGTCATATTTCCGCAGCGACAAGTTCCTTGAGTCCAGGACAATCTATACCGACCTGTACAACCTCTCAGCCCTTGACGGCAGCGAGGAAGGCTCGTTGATTACATTCGGAATTGCATACGATTTCTTCAAGGAGGAAAAGTACGAGGACGCCGCAAATTGGTTCAGGAAGTATCTTGAGCTGGCTCCGGATGCGAAATATGCTAAGGAGGCTTCGGTGCGCCTTGCTGACTGCGATTTCATCAGGGACAGGTACACTGATGCGGTTGAAGGCTATATGAACGTCATCGACAGGTACGGCGACGTGAATGACATCTATCCGTACTATCAGTGCGGTATCGCATACGGACTTGCGGGAAAGACTGCAAAGAAGATCGACGTCCTTGAAAAGATCAAGGGTGCGGATTCAAAGTCCGCATATTATCCGGAGGCGATGTATGAACTTGGCCGCGCCTATGTCTCTGCCGGCAGGACGGACGACGCCCGACTCTGCTTCCGCGAACTCCGCGGAACGCACGACCGCAACTACGGGGCCAGGGCTATGATAGAACTTGGTATGATTGCAAATAACAGCGGCAAACAGGACGAGGCGCTTTCCTGCTACAAGGAAGTGGTGGCCCTTATGCCGGATTCTGAATATGCAAACAACGCCCTCCTTGCAATCAAGGCCATCTACCAGAATCAGGGAGAGGCCGGCAAGTATATCGAATATACAAGAGGCCTTGGCGAGAACAAGGGTGCAACAGCCTCTGAACAGGACGATATCTATTTCAGCGCCGCCGAGCAGATGTACTTTGCCGAGAATATGAACAAGGCGGTAACCCTCTTCAAGGACTATCTTGATCGTTATCCTTCAGGAAGGCATACCGTACATTCAAAGTACTACCTGGCCGAGTGCTACAGGGTTCTGGGACAGAAAGAGGCTGCCTGCGATGCATATGCCGAGGTCCTCAAGTCAGGTTCTACGGATTCATTCATGCCTGGCGCCGCTCTGCGCTATGCCGAACTCTCATATCTCTTCGAGCATTTTGACGATGCGTACAGGGGATACGGCGTCCTCGCCGAGACGGCAAGCGTGGATCAGGACAGGAAGGCTGCGGCTATCGGTATGATGAGGTCCGCCTTCCGTGCAAGGAACTATCAGGATGCCGTTGTCTGCGCTGACAAGGTCAAGAACTCGTCTGCAATGACTTCAGACCTCATCCGTGAGGCCGATTACGTGAAGGCCAAGTCCCTGCTTGCAACAAGCCGACGTGACCAGGCGTTCGAAATCCTTACAAACCTCTGCCGTTATCCTTCAACCGACGAGGGTGCGGAGGCTGAGTATATTCTCATCCAGGATTGCTACGACAGGGGAGAGTTTGAGTCCGTGGAGAAGAAGGTCTATGATTTTGCCTCAAAGGCCGGCGGACAGAACTACTGGCTTGCCAAGGCGTTCATCGTCCTCGGAGATTCATTCGCAGAGCGTGACAACCTCACCCAGGCCAAGGCAACGTTCGAGAGCCTGAAATCAGGCTACAAGCCTGCCGAGGGTACGACAGACGATATCGCGGACAACGTTGAGATGAGACTCCGCAAAATAGAACAGATTGTTTCAGCTAATTAGTGATCATTATGAATTCATATAGATTATCGGCTTTTATCAAGGCGTCCGCCCTCACGGCGGCTCTTCTGGGTGCACCGTCCGTCCTCTTTGCCCAGTCTTACAACCCGACTGTGGAGGTGACGAGAAAATACAAGGGAACCCTTCCTGAAACCAAGAAGCCGGATATGGAGATGGCGGTTCCGGATTCTCTCCTCAAACTCAGGCTCGATTTTGATTATTCGGTATTTGAGACTCCTTATCAGGGCGCTTACGAATTCAAGCCATACAGGCTGGACATGAAGCCCCAGCCCGATGCATATACCGGACGCCAGCTCTATGTGAAGGCAGGTCTGGGATATGCCTTCCGTCCAGAACTCAAGGCTGTTTACAGTCCAGAACTCAAGGGAGGTTTCCAGTTCGATGTCCATGCCTTCCACGATTCATTCTTCGGAAACTTCAGGCAGGTCTTCGGCTCAGGCAGAAAGTATTCCGGCCACGATGCTAAGACTACCTTCGGAGCTGATGGCAGGGTGGATTTCAACAATGCCATTCTTACCTTTGGAGTGGACTGGAAGGGCCTTGGTACCAAGGATACCCTCTGTACAAAGAACTACTCCGCCCTTGATTTCAAGGCAAGGCTTCGCAGCAATTCCGACAGGGAGGCATATTTCCTCTACGACGGTGGCGTGGATGTCCGTATCGGTAACGACAAGTATAAGAATGGCGCCGGAAACGTAAAGCTTTCCGAAGTGAAACTCTATGGAGAATTAGGCCCTGTCCTTGCGCTTGACAGGGCGATTATTGTCGGGGTTAATTCCGACATCGCTTCTTATTCTGGCAACTTCAATTCTCACGTGGCAACGGTTTCAGTCGTTCCTCAGTGGAGAATGACAATAAACGACTTCAAGTTCGGCGTCGGAGCCAGCATGAATTTCTGCGCTTACGGCAACAAGGATGTCCACCTCAAGGATAATCACACCAACAAGCCGGGATTGATCCGTCCTGACGCGTATGCAAGCTATGAGGCTGTTTACGAAAGGCTCATCTTTTATTCCACCATCAAGGGAGGATATGATGTCAATACTTATTCCTCAATCCTTGAAAGGAATCATTTCTTTGATTCAAGTTATGGAAGGGGACGCTCAGCTCTGCTGAATACGACGGATGTCCTTTACGATTTCGTACTCGGTGCCAAGGGAAATATCCGCTCCAAGTTCTCCTTCGATGTACGCGGAGGCTTCAAGAGCGTTGAGGGCGCCCTTTTCGATGCCGTTTATGCTAATGGCGCAGCCATCATTCCGGGTGTTGTTTACACAGACTGCAAGCAGCTCTATGCCCAGGTGGATCTTGGATGGAAATCCGAGAAGTGGATTGCCGACGGCTCTCTCGCTTTC
>CADBMK010000071.1 GCA_902795785.1 uncultured Bacteroidia bacterium
CGCCTTCGCTTCGCTCATCCCACCACTGCGCTTCGCTTGTGGTCCCCCCGCTCACGAGGCCGCGGGCGGCCACGGGCTCCGGCCTCCCCAGCCTGCCTCCTCCATCCTTCGTTTTACCCTTGTTTTGAAACCATCATTCTTCAGTGAATGGCATACAGCCTATTCGGTGCCCTATTCGGAAGAATGACACGGCCTCCAGAGCTGGGTCATTCTCGTCAATGCTTATTCTATATGAGTATAAGCCCCATTTCTGAGAATGATGTTTTCAAAATCAGCATCTCTGTCTATTATACTGTCTGCCGTACACCAGGGGGGCTGAAAATGTACGGGACAAGGATTGAAGCTTCTTGCGTACACCAGGGGGGCTGAAAATGTACGCGGGAAGGTGGGGGATGAGGTTCGAGAAGGAGGAGGGGCTAGGCGCCGCGGCTGGCGACGATGACTACGGCGATGAAGGCTATCAGGATGATGAGCGTCGTGAAGAGGGCGGCGTATACCAGTCCGGTGGAGAGAGCCCTTTTGATACTCTTCCACCAGGAGATATCAAGCCACTGACGGTAGTCTATGACCAGCAGCACTCCCATCAGGGCTGCTCCTATGGAGGACTTCCTGCCCAGGGTGAGCATAAGCGCAAAGATCATGAAGAAACTGAACTGGCACAGTATGTAGGCCGAGGCCGCCGCTATTGCCGACGGCTGCAGGTTGAACTTCCTTAGAGCAATGAGCATCGATATCCATAGAAAGATGAACTTGCCCAGGAAGAGAGGGATTCCCTGGCTCCTGAGAGTGCCTTCAAGGGCTGCGATTGATGACTCCAGCCTTGTGTGAACGGCTTCCGGGTGGCGGTCAAGATTCAGGTAGGTGTAACCTAGATGGACCAGATCCCTGACCTCGCCAGCCGATACCGTTTCAGTTGAATCCTTTGCTATTGAAACGCTGATGCCATTTTCTTCCAGGGATTCGGCCTGTATTGGTGAAAGAACGGCTGATACAAGGGCGAAGAATGCGTAGAACACGATCAGCGCCGTCAGTGGGGCAAGATAATTCTCGTGGTCTCCCCGGATGTAATCCCGGATCATATATCCCGGACGGAGGAGAAGGTGGTTGAATGTGCGTCTTGCGTCCTTGTTAAGGAACGGGATGCCGTCGAAGGCTCCCTTGTAGAAGTCTCCCGAACCCTTCCTGCGCTTCTTCCCTTCCGGGCGTCTCCAGGGGAGACCGCCCGTTTTCTGGAAGATACGGAATGCCCTTATCCTTGTTTTTATGGCTTCTTTCATCTGTTAGAACGGATTCTGTGGTGGGGCAAAGTCGTAGAAGGTCTTGTAAGGGAACTTCCTCGGCGCACCCGGTTTGTCCGGGTAGAAGTCAGCCATCTCGTCGACCCTTGCCTTGAGAGGCTGAAGCCTTGCCTGAAGTTCCGCAGATGCATTGTCCCAGAGGAGAGGCCTGGTGAAATCCGGGTCTTCCCTGTAGTTGTAGATTCTGCCGTCCCAGAAATATGCGTAGTCGTCGTCCATCGCATAGCGGGATGCCTTCGGAGACGGAGTGGTTGGCCAGAGCGGGTTGAAATGCACGAGGACAAGGTCCTTTTTGTTAGGCGTCTGACCAAGGATTTCCGGATAGAGGCTGACGCCGTCCAGGTTCCATTCCTCTGGAAGATGTGCGCCCACGATGTCGGCGATTGTAGGCATCAGGTCTGTAAGGTCAGTTAGATGCGTGGCCTTCCTGCCTGCGAGGCGGTCTCCCCAGGTGATAATCATAGGAACGTGGGTGCCTCTGTAGTTAGGCTCGCCCTTTCCTCCGCGAACCTCAAGTCCGTCGGATGTTTTGGAGAGGATTCTTGTGGAAGTACCGTTGTCGGATGCGAATATGAAGATGGTGTTGTCCCATACGCCCTTCTCTTTCAGGTGACGGACCATATTGCCCACCTGTTTGTCCATATATCGGACCTGGTATTTGAAGTATGCCGTATCCGCGCCCGATGAGAAACGGCTGTCGTAGAGGTCGTCCCAGATGGCCGTGTCAGGGGTGGTGGTGTGCGGGGTGTGGACCAGAGGCTCGGTGAAGTACAGCAGGAACGGTTTTCCCTCTTCCACCTTGCGGTCTATGTAGTCAAAGGCATAGTCCTGCATTGCGTCAGGACCGTAGATTGCAAAGTCGTATCGCTTGCCGTTGTTGTCCCACATGCTGTTGGCGTAGCGGTCGGTCTGACGTGGACCGCGGCTCTCCAGATACATCTCAATCTGACTGCAGAAGAACTCGTCGAAACCGGCTTTCGGGAGCATGGCGCGGCTTCTTCCGAGCTGCCATTTACCTACGATGGCGGTCTCGTATCCGGCGTCCTTGGCCACCTGTGCGAAGGTGTGCTCGTCCTCGTTCATGTAGCCGAATGCCACATAGTTCCTGTCGTTGTACAGGCCGGTGAGGGCCTGAACCCTGGACGGAGAACTCAGCGGCTGGGCGTTCATGTTCATGTACTGGATTCCGTTACGTGCCAGCGAGTCTATGCATGGGGTTTCGTATTCTACGCCTCCATAGCAGCCGAAACACTCCGCACCGATGTCGTCGGCGAAGAAGAAAACGATGTTGGGTTTGGTCTGCTGCTCGGCGGAAGTACAGCCTCCTATGGCGGCAAGCGCACCGAGGCCTGCGGTTAATTTTTTGATCATTGCGTTCCAGGTGTTGTAGGGGTCAAATCAGGGTAAAATTAGTAAAAATGGATGAGTTAAGAAAATTGGGGAATATATAAGGTATTGTTATCTTTGTGAGTTATGGCAGAAACTACTATTACAGTGGACGGAAAGGTGCTCAGCAGGGTATATGCGGGAGCTTCCGTCATCGATGCGGCCCAGTATCTGATGCCGTATCCGGAGGTGTTTATTGTGTGTGACGCTAATGTCGCCGACTACGCCGCGCGCGTAGAGGAGGGGCTGAGCCACGCCGGTAATTTCAAGGGAACACTGCTCATCAGGGCTACCGAGGAAACCAAGACGATGGACACCGTCCTTAAGATTTGCGAATTCCTGCTCTCGGGTGGGGCCAGCCGCAAGGCTATGGTTTTTGCAATAGGAGGCGGAATTACCACCGATATGGCAGGCTTCGCCGCTTCCATCTATAAGAGAGGCTGCAAGTTTGCGTTCCTGCCGACAACGCTTCTGTCTCAGGTTGACGCCGGCATAGGCGGAAAGACCGGTGTGAATTACGAGAGCCTCAAGAACATGATAGGAATCATCCGTCAGCCGGAGTTTACATATGAATGCCCTGAGGTGCTGGAAACGCTGTCATACAGGGATTTCGTTTCCGGAACGGCGGAACTTCTGAAGACTTTCATCATAGACAACGGCGCAGGCCTCTATGGCAGGGCCGTCAAAGTCCTGTCCAAAATCAGCAACTCTTCCGACAAGGCTTTTGCCATCAGGGAGAACAGGGAGGACCTTATCCAGATGATTGCAGCATCCGCTGCCGTAAAGGCGGGAGTGGTGAGTAGGGACCAGTTTGAAAACGGGGAGAGACGCAAACTCAACCTCGGTCATACCTTTGCCCATGCAATCGAGCATGAGGCCCGTCTGAAGAAGGTGGATATCGCGCATGGAGAGGCCGTTTCGATGGGAATGGTCCTGGCGGCGAAGCTTTCCGAGAAGGTAGGAATCGCCGAACTCGGGCTTGAAAGCATGATCAGGGAGAACCTGAGGGTTTGCGGCCTTCCGGTGGAATGTCCTTTCCCTCTTGAGAGCCTTGCGGCTGCCATGAAACTTGACAAGAAAGCCGAGGCCGGCGGAAGAATCCACTTTGTGCTGATTGCCGGAATCGGAAACGTCGTTATGAAGGATATGACCGTGGAGGAGGTAGAAGCCCTTTTGAAATAAGAACGAATATGATCTGTACAACAATTCAGAACAAGATACTTGAGCAGATTGTCAGCCTGCTCGACAAGGGAACTGAGGACGGAACGCCTATTGAGATGGCGGAAATCCGTCTTGACAAGTGTGACCTGGACGATACGGACATCCAGACCGTGTTCTCCACGACGGACGTGCCGCTGGTTGCCACCTGCAGGATTGCAGAGGTGCTGAAGGGCGTGGCCGGGGACAAGAAGAGGGCCTATGAAATTGTCGAGAAGAGGCTGAGGCTTGCCATTGAAGCCGGCGCCGCATACTGCGACCTCGAGATTGAGGCTCCTTCGTCAATGGGAAAGCGTATCAGAAAGGCCTGCACGGACTGCGGCACGATGCTGATCCGCTCATACCATGATTTTGAAGGCACGGCAGACGTGGCCTCTTTGAAGGAAACAATCTCCAGGTGCCGTGAATTCGGCGCTGACGTTGTTAAACTGGTGACGACGGCCCGAAGCGAGGAAGACGCCAGCCGCGTAATGTCCCTGTATGAAGGTGAGGAGAACCTCATCGCCTTTTGTATGGACGAGGCAGGAAAGGGAACGAGGCTCGAATGTCTCCGCCTTGGCGCGCCTTACACATACGCAGCCCTGAATGAGCAGGAGGCTGCGGCTCCTGGACAGTGGCCGGTTGCCGAGATGATGAAGGCCGTGTATGGAGATAGAAAGACAGTCGGCAGCGAAGATGCCATCCGCATCCCTGCCTCCAAGAGTTTTGCGCAGAGGGCGATAATCGCGGCAGCGCTTGCCGACGGAACGTCCCATCTGCGTGGCTATGCTCCCTGCGGGGACAATGAAAGCGCCATCGCCGTGGCTTCCAGCCTGGGTGCGAAGGTCAGCGTGGATGGTGACGTGGTGACGATAAAGGGTATCGCCGCCAGGACCGGGATGATGGCGAAGAACGAACTGCACGTGGGCGAGAGTGGTCTTCTGACAAGGCTTATGGTGCCTGTAATCTCCCAGATCAGTTCAGTGCCGACGATGATTACCGGAGAGAAGACCCTGGTGAACCGCCCTCTTTCGGGTGCCGTGGATATCATGGCTTCGTTCGGAGTGATGCTTGCCAACGGACAGGCCCGCGACAAGAGTTTCAAGGATGTGTTCGTGCCAGTCAAGGTGACAGGCCCGATTATTCCTGGAAGGGCCGACGTTTCAGGAAAAAACGGCTCGCAGCTTATTTCAGGTCTTATGATGGCCCTGCCTCTGAGCGCAAAGAATTCAACTATGTTCGTTCACGAGCCTAAGTCTATCCCGTATATGTTCATCACTGCCGATGTCCTGAAGAAGTTCGGCGTGCGCATCGACAGCGAGATGGAAGGCGGCGAGGGCTTTGTTGAGACCCAGGACTGGTCTCTTTGCAGCGACGTGAATTTCCGTATCAAGGGAAATCAGAAATATAAGGCAACAGATATGGATCTGGAAGGCGACTGGAGTACGGCCGCCAACTTCCTGGTGGCCGGTGCGGTCTTCGGAAACGCCCTGCTGTCGGGACTCGATTCATCATCCCTCCAGGCGGACCTCTCTATAATGGATGTTCTGGTCCAGGCCGGTGCAAGCCTCTCACAGCTTGACGGAACGGGTGAAATCTCAGTGCAGAGGGCTCCTCTTACTGCATTCGATTTTGACGCAAATAACTGCCCGGATCTCTTCCCGATCCTTGCGGTCCTCGCCTGCTTCTGTGAGGGAGAAAGCCACATCCTTGGAACGGGCCGACTTGCCGGAAAGGAGAGCAACCGCGCCAAGGCGATCATAGAAATGCTCGCCCAGATGGACGTTGAGGCTTCCATCCAGGGTGATGAACTTACGGTCAGGGGTATGTCACTTGCCCGCAGACTGCTTTCGGGCAAACTGCTCAAGGGCGGAAGCTATACCTCCAACCACGACCACAGAATGGTTATGGCGCTCAGGGTTGCTGAACTCGGCGCCGACGGTCCAATAGAAATTGATGACGAAAAGTGCGTGGCAAAGTCCTGCCCGACATTCCACGAGCTTTTCGCAAAAATGAAATAAACAATGAACAGTTTCGGAAGAAAATTCAGGGTAAGTATCTTCGGCGAAAGCCACGGTGAGCAGGTCGGAATCGTAATGGACGGTGTCCCTGCCGGCATGCCGCTGGCAGCGGAAGACTTGAAGGCGGATATCGCAAGGCGTAAGAGCGGTGCAAAGGGAACGACTCCGCGCATCGAACCGGACGAGCCGGTGATTCTCAGCGGAGTGTACGAGGGACACACTACAGGAGCCCCTCTCACCATCATCTTCAAGAACACGAATACCCATTCGTCTGACTATTCACTTTTCAAGGATATGCCACGTCCGGGACATGCGGACTACGTGGCTGACGTGAAATGGGACGGCTATAACGACCCTCGCGGCGGCGGACATTTCAGCGCACGCGTCACCACTCCGGTGGTGGCTGCCGGAACCATCGCCAAGAAGGCCATCGCCAAACTCATCACGGACCGTTTCCTTGTAGACATAGAGCCGACCGTTGAGGCCAGACTCATTGAGATCGGCGGAGAAAAAGATTCAACTAAGTGGCCTGGAATGATCGACCAGATCATGAAGGAAGGAGACTCGCTCGGCGGCGTTGTCGAGTGTACGGTAAGGGATATCCCGGCAGGAGTGGGAGAACCGTTCTTCGATTCCGTGGAGTCCCTCATCTCACATGCCGTTTTCTCAATTCCCGGTGTCAGGGGAATAGAATTCGGTGACGGATTCGCCGCATCGCGCATGAAGGGATCGGAGCATAACGACCCGTTCATTGCTGAGCCTGTTGAGGATTCCGAGGAGGAGGAATTCTATATCCATCCTTCAAAGAACGGCGCCGGCGGAGTCAACGGCGGAATTACAAACGGTAATCCGATAGTGTTCCGCGTGGCCTTCAAGCCGACATCGACCATCCACAAGGCCCAGACAACATACAATTTTGCGAAGGAGGGTATGGACGTGCTCCAGGCCCCGGGAAGGCATGATGCCTGCTTCGCGCTGAGGACGCCGGTTATAGTGGAGTCTATGGCCGCTATAGTTCTGGCTGACCTCGTATCGATACAGTAGTCAGATGGATGAAATTATAAAGGACTTTACAAACCAGGAGTACAAAGAGGGTTTTGTGACTGAGGTGGAGCAGGAATTTGTTCCTAAGGGTCTCAATGAGGAGATCATCAGGACGATTTCCGCCATCAAGCACGAGCCAGAGTGGCTTCTTGAGTTCCGTCTGGATGCCTTCAGAAAATGGCAGAAGATGGAGGAGCCTCACTGGGGACACGTGAACCTTCCGAAGATAGATTATCAGGACATAATCTATTATGCAGCTCCGAAGAAGGCCTCCGACAAGCCAAAGGAAATAGACCCGAAGCTTGAGGAGACATTCGAGAAACTTGGAATTCCTCTTAAGGAGAGGGATGTCCTGGCGGGCCGCGTAGCCGTTGATGCAGTCTTCGACTCCGTTTCAGTGACGACAACTTTCCGCAAGACACTTGCGGAGAAGGGAATCATATTCTGCTCCTTCTCCGAGGCGGTCAAGGATCATCCTGACCTGGTCAGGAAGTATCTGGCCACGGTGGTTCCTGCGGGGGACAACTATTTTGCCGCCCTCAACTCGGCGGTATTCAGCGACGGAAGTTTCTGCTACATTCCAAAGGGCGTTAAGTGCCCTATGGAACTTTCCAGCTATTTCCGTATCAATGCGGCCGGTACAGGTCAGTTCGAGAGGACCCTCATCGTTGCCGACGAGGGCTCCCAGCTCAGTTATATGGAAGGCTGTACGGCTCCTATGCGTGACGAGCAGCAGCTCCATGCGGCCGTGGTGGAAATCATCGTGGAGAAGGATGCCGATGTCAAGTACAGTACGGTCCAGAACTGGTATCCGGGCGATGCTGAAGGAAAGGGAGGAATCCTGAACCTCGTCACCAAGAGGGGCATCTGCCGCGGAAGCGGATCACATCTGAGCTGGACTCAGGTGGAGACAGGATCTGCCATCACCTGGAAGTACCCTTCAACGGTGCTTATGGGTGACAACTCTTCTTCCGAGTTCTATTCGGTTGCCGTGACCAACAACTTCCAGCAGGCCGATACCGGAACCAAGATGATTCACATCGGACGCAATACCCGCAGCCGCATCGTCAGCAAGGGTATCTCCGCAGGACACAGTGAGAACAGTTACCGCGGACTTGTCAGGATGAACCGCGGCGCTGACAACGCAAGGAATTTCTCCCAGTGCGACAGCCTTCTCATCGGTTCACGCTGCGGCGCCCACACCTTCCCGGAGATAATGAACGCCAATCCTACTGCTGTGGTTGAGCACGAGGCTACTACATCTAAAATCAGTGATGAACAGCTTTTCTACTGCAACCAGAGGGGCATTGGACCGGAGGATGCCGTGGGGCTTATAGTTAACGGATACGCAAAGGAGGTTCTCTCCCGTCTCCCAATGGAGTTTGCGGTTGAGGCTCAGAAACTTCTCCAGGTATCACTTGAAGGATCTGTAGGATGATTGATTGGATAGACATAGTAACATCGGCCCTCGGACTTACCTGCGTATTCCTTGCAGGCCGTAATTCAAAGTATAATTTCTGGGTGGGATATCTCTACACCTCGGCTCTCTTTGTAATGTTCCTTTCCAAG
>CADBMK010000072.1 GCA_902795785.1 uncultured Bacteroidia bacterium
GCCTTCCCGGCCCCGAAGTCTATATAACAGGCAGTGTTTGCTTCAGCCTTTCTTTCCAGGACTATATCCTTGTACTTTTCCCTGAAATCCGCCAGGGTGCTTATAGAACTGATATAGAATGTGAGAGGCTTTCCCACCGGGATGTCATACAGTTTCCTGTCCTGCTCGTTTATCGTCCCCGAAAGGGCGATCCCAACCTTGGACAGTCCGGGACGGGTATGGACGGTCTGGACGTATTCATACTGGAATTCGCCACTGGACGTCCTGATTATGGTGTCCAGCCTTATCCCTTCGGTTATGATGGGGGACTTGACATACTTGCGGTACATCTTGTCCTGCCGGGATATCCTGTAGTCGTTCATCCATATCCTGAATTTGTCGGTGTAGTGGTCAATGGCTTCTTTTTCGCTGACGCCGAATTCGCTCTCGGATGGGATGTTCCTTTCCAGGAAAACCCTAAGGGCTCTGGAGTGCAGAAACAGGCTGGAGTCGTGGATGATGGATTCCAGGAATTTCCGGTAATGCTCATAGCCTTTCAGTTGGGCCTTCCTGTACTCGTTTCCGGTTATCATGATGGAATCCAGGTACACGGTGTCCCCGAGCATATACATCTCAGGACGGAACCGCAGTTGCCACTTGCTGTCCTGCATTACGGAAGGGATGGTCACCATAAACCTCACGTCCACCTTACCGTGACGCTCAGCGAGATTCCTGAATCTGGCCGTAACCACTGCTGCGTCAAGTACATCTGTGGCCACCATTTCCCCGTTCTCGTCGCGAACCGCGTTCATCAGCAGGACTTTCCTGCCATCGGGCGCTACAACCCGGACAGTGTCGCGGACAACTTTCTCATTGACTATCGTCGGCAGATCGCATTCTCTGGCCATCGATATAAGATCTGTCTGCGCGCTTTCTTTTATGCGCATCCATCTCTTCTGCGTCGAACAGCCAATGATGATGGCTAAGATGACAGTGACCGACACCAGGTTCAGGAGTCTCTTCATCTTCTAAGCGTTACCCAGTTGAACTTGAGGTACATCGTTCTCGATTGCCAGCTTTATCGCCTGGACTTCGAGAGTTTCTTTCTCAACTCCGTCGGAGTTAGTGTACTTATGTGGTCTGAGGCGTCCGAGTACGTGAACGACAGAGCCCTTCTCGATTTGCCTGAAATCCGGCATGTCTTTCCTTTGCCAGGCGACGACGTTGTGCCAGCACGTCTCAATGATGGCGTCTCCGTTCTGGCTTTTGTATGCGTAATTGGTTGAGAGGGAAAAGTTGATGACTTCCTTTTCTCCTACGGTGTTGAGTCTTACACTTCCTACTCTTCCGAGCAGTTCTACTTGGTTGATTTGTTCCATGTTTTACATAGTTACAGGTTAGTAATATCCGCTCCGGTGTGCACCCCGGCGGCTGATGCAAAGTAAAGTAAGGAATGAAGCAATCCGTCCTGTATTATCCGTCCGAACCTGAAATCGTGTAAAATCCGTTGAAATCCGCCTTGACAGCCTGTGAAAATCCGTCGTTTTGGAGAATCGCCTGAAAAATCATTCGCCCACGGGAACTGCGGTAAGCACAGCGTTTTACATTTGGCGCTTCTCCACCACGGCCTGGCATTTGATTTCCGGCATTTTCTGGTCATATTGGAGTATAACACACTAATCAACCGACTATGAAGCAATCCAATGAAGATGAACCCACCTGCCTTTATTGCGGTCAGCCGCTGGGATATGGCCGCAGGGACAGGAAGTTCTGCTGCGACAGCTGCAGGATCAATTACAACAATTCCCGCCGCGCCGGCTATTACTCCGTCCAGACCCGAGTTATCTCCACCCTCAGGAGAAATTATTCTCTCCTTCAGGAGACTATGGACAGCGGTGAGGATTCCGCGGACCTGGGAGACCTTGTCCAGATGGGGTTCAACCCCGAGATATCCACGGCCTGCAGGAAACTGAACCGCGGCCTGGAGTACCGTTGCTTCGATATCCGCTACAGACGGAGCGCATCGCGGATTTTTCGAATCTGCCACACCAAGAAACACTGACATTGAGTATCTTTGCAGCCTATGACTGAAAACCCGTTTTTGATTCCGTCGGAGGCTCCCTACGGCGCCCCGATGTTTGACAGGATAGACAATTCTTCCTATATGCCTGCCTTCAGGGAGGCTGTCAAGAGGACAAGGAAAGAGATCGATGAGATTGCCGGCAATTCTGCCCCGGCCACTTTCTCCAATACCGTTGAGGCCCTTGAGTACAGCGGAATGCTGCTCAGTGAGGTTGAGAATGTGTTTTTTAATGTACTTGAGGCCGATTCCGACGAGACTATGCGCCAGATAGCAGAGGAGGTCTCTCCGATGCTGACTGACCTGAGCATGTACATCTCCATGAATCAGGCTCTTTTCTGCCGTGTCAAGGCGGTATATGACAGAAGGGACACTCTCGACCTGGCTCAGGACCAGGCCCGTCTTCTTGAGGATACCTACAGGGATTTCGTGCGTGGTGGAGCCGGACTTGAGGGAAAGTCTAAGGAGAGGTTTGCGCAGGTCAACAGGCAACTGTCCCTCTTTGAACTGAAGTTCGGCAACAATGTGCTGGCTTCAAC
>CADBMK010000073.1 GCA_902795785.1 uncultured Bacteroidia bacterium
AATGCCGGCCTTTGCACCGTTCTGCCTGATAAGCGCGATAATCTCCCTTGGATCTGTCCCGTCCTTTTGGGCAGCCTCCAGATGAAAGCTGATATAGGCCGCTCCCACTTTGGCGAACCTTTCAACGTACTTCTCCGGATGAACTATCATAAGATGCACGTCCATAGGCTTTTCTGCCTTCTTGGCGATGGCTTCTATGACTGGGAATCCGAATGAAATGTTAGGCACGAGGGTGCCGTCCATTACGTCCAGATGAAAGATGTCAGCGTATCTGTTTACCACTTCCACGTCCTTCCCGAGGTTCAGGAAATCAGCGGCAAGCATTGAAGGTGCAATCAGTGCCATATTACTTGAAGTTTACTACGATATCTACGAGCAGGGCTACGAACTTGTCCACGGTTTCAAGGTCCATCTTCTCTCCCGGGGCGTGAACGCCAATGAGGGTAGGTCCGAATGAAATCATATCCATTCCTCCGAACTTCTCACCGAAAAGGCCGCACTCGAGGCCTGCGTGGATGGCCTTTACTATAGGCTCCTTATTGAACAGTTTCTTGTATGATTCGATACTGTCCTTGAGAATCTTTGACTTGACGTCCGGCTTCCAGCCAGGATATGCAGCACCGGTTGAAACCTCGGCTCCGGCAAGCTTGAACACTGCTGCAACCTTGTCGGATGCGTTCTTGCAGGCTGAACCGATTGAACTTCTCTGACTTGTAACGATGACAATCTTTCCTTCCTCGTGCATCCTTACTGAAGCGAGGTTGGTGGATGTCTCAACAAGCCCCTTGATGTCCTGACTCATTGCAAGGACGCCGTGTGGGCAGGCATAGATGGCTTTGATGAAGGCGTCGGCAGTTTTCTGGTCGATGGCCTTCTCGTTGTATCTGTAAGCCTCCGCCTCAAACTTCACGTCTGGCTCGGTGACTGAGAATTCAGCCTTTACCTCCTTGCCGAAATCATTGAAGCGGGTAATTGTGTTGACTGGATTAGGAACTACAAGAACGGCCTCGGTCTCTCTTGAGATGGCATTGTGCTTGTTGCCACCCTTGAAGATGCTCAGCTGGGCTCCGTACTGGAACTCGTTGTAGATGAAGCGCGCCATCTGCTGAATGGTGTTCATCCTGCCTTTGTTGATATCCTCGCCGCTGTGTCCGCCCTGGGCTCCCGTAATGCTCAGTTTGACTGTCTTCCAGCCGCCTCTGAGGCTTACCGGAGTATAATCGAACACGGCGGTTGTATTGACTCCGCCGGCGCAGCCGATGCAGAACTCCCCTTCTTCCTCTGAATCAAGATTGATGAGGGTCTTTCCGGTGAAGAATCCTTTCTCCATTCCGAAGGCTCCGTCAAGACCGGTTTCCTCAGATGTGGTGAATACACACTCGAGTTTTCCGAACTTGAGGTCACTGTCCAGAAGTGCGAGGGCTGCTGCTACGCCAATGCCGTCGTCCGCGCCAAGCGTGGTATCCGGGGCAATCATCCAGCCGTCCTTTATGATGAACTTGATAGGATCTTTTGTAAAATCGTGCTGAACACCGGCGTTCTTCTCGCATACCATATCCTGGTGTGCCTGGAGAACGAGTGTCGGAACATTTTCTTTCCCGGGTGCAGCTTCTTTTGTTATGACAATGTTTCCGAAAGAGTCAGACTTGACTGCGAGACCTCTTTCTGCGGCGAAGGCCTTGAGCCACGCGCCGATTTTCTCTTCATGGCCCGATTCACGAGGTATTGTCGTGATCTCCTTGAAGATGTCAAGAACTTTCTGTGAATTCATATTATCGGGATTTATCTTCCTGCAGGAACGAGCATCGTCTGGATGTCCGTAACGTACTGCCGGAATGTTTTGTCGGTTTTAATGAGATCTGAGACCGTGGTGCAGGCGTGAAGTACGGTTGCGTGGTCCTTTCCGCCGAGTTCCGCTCCGATGGTAGAGAGCGAGCAGTTGGTGATCAGATTTCGGCTCAGGTACATCGCTATCTGGCGGGCCTGGACAATCTGGCGTTTCCTGGATTTTGAAAGGAGGATGTCCCTTGTGATGTTGAAGTAGTCGCAGATTGTCTTCTGTACCTTGTCCATTGTAATGTCAACCTGCTCCTCGCCGATGAGTTTGCCGGTGATGTTCTCGGCAAGTTCAAGTGTGATTGGCATATGGGCCAGGGTTGCATGTGCGATGAGTGAAATCAGGGTTCCTTCGAGTTCACGGAAGTTAGTCCTGATTCTGTTTGCGAGATAGGTAAGAACCTCCTCAGGCACCACAACGCCCTCGCGGAGACATCTTGACTGGAGCATGCTGAGTCTGGTCTTGTAGTCCGGACGGTTGAGCTCCACTGAAAGTCCCCACTTGAAACGTGAAAGAAGCCTTTCCTCGAAGTTCTGCAGATCCACTGGGGCTCTGTCGGATGTAAAGATGAGCTGCTTGCCGTTCTGGTGCAGGTGGTTGAAGATGTTGAAGAATGCGGTCTGCGATCCCTGGCCGAGAAGGTCCTGGATGTCATCCACGATAAGCACATCGATCCTCTGATAGAACATCATGAAGTCAGTGAGCTTGTTGCGGACGTTGACCGCGTCCATATACTGCGTCTTGAACTCGTTTCCGGTCACATAGAGAACCACGAGGTCAGGATAATTCTTGTTGATTGCGATACCGATTGCCTGGGCGAGATGTGTCTTTCCAAGTCCCGGACCTCCGAAGATAAAGAGCGGGTTGAAAGGAGTCTTGCCAGGTGCCGAGCAAATGCTGCGGCCTGCGGTGATACCCATTTTATTGCACTCGCCCTCGATCAGGTTGTCGAAACTGTAGATCGGCTTGAGTCTTGGGTTGATGTTGAGTTTCTGCAGTCCAGGGTAAACGAAAGGACCTGGCTGGGTGCCTGCCTTATATACAGGTACGTTCACCGCCTTGTTCACCGGAGTCTTCTCCGCTTCTCCCTTATATATCATAGCGCCCTTGGCCTGAACCGGGCGGTTCTGATAAAGAAGCTGGGCGTTATCTCCGATTACCCTCTTAAGTGCATGCTTGATCTCTGAGAGGTATGCACCTTCTATATATTCACGGAAGAAATCAGAAGGTACCTCTACGGTCAAAGTGGACCCCTCAAGCTTCACTGGCTTGATTGGCTTGAACCACGTGCTGAACTTCTGCGGCTCAACGACATTCTCGATGATCTGCAGAAAATTAGTCCACACTTCGACGTATTGTTCAGAGGTTGATGGCATTGGTTTTAACGAGGGTTATCTTGCTTGTTTGTACAACAAATTTGGAGGAAAAAAATATTACAAAAAAATGGAAGTGCTATTGTTTTTATTTTATGTTTTTATATAACCTAAAGTAACACTTTAAGTAAATTTCTAACACATTGATACACAGGTATATATATCGTTGTATTTATGCTAATTCATTATTACTTTATGAGTTAGAAATCTTGATTTTTTCTAATTAAAATGCCCTTTGAAAATCAAATAATTAGAGAAAAAAATCAGGAATTAAAACGATTTAATGTGTGCCAATCTTCTTAGAAACGAGTCACTGTTTCGCCTTCAATTTTCACCATGAACGCCTGTGGAAAACTCTGTTTGATTTCCTTAAGTTTTTCCTTGGCGTCTTCAGGATTCTCCCCTGTTTCAACTACGTATTTATAGAGGTTTCCTGAGGAATACTTTGAAGGTCGGAGTCCCTTGAACCATGGGTCGGTCTGTTTCATGTTCTTTCCCGCTGCAATCTGCACTCCATAGGTTATGGTAGCCTTGTGTACGGGTTCAACTTCCTTTACGGTCACTTCTTCATCCGAAGACGCCTTGTCCAAAGACGTTTTATCCGAAGTAACCCCGTCGTATTTCTTTTTATAGTTTTTGAACGCCTTCAAAAGGGCGTCGGACGTTTTGTCAACATAGTTGTCCCTGCGCATCTTTGCAAGATCGTCAGGATTGGTGATGAAACCCAGTTCGATAAGGGCAGAAGGCATTGTTGTGCGCCAAAGGACGAGGAAGGCGTTCTGGCTTATTCCCCTGCTGCTGCAGACTGGAGCACCCTCGCGTAAGGCCTTGTCAACCTCGTCGGCAAAGACCAGACTTTGTGACAGGTTGGTATTCTGCATGAGGCTGAAGAATATGAAGGATTCCGGGTCGTTAGGGTCGAATCCCTGGTATGAAGCCTTATAGTCGTCCTCCATGGTAATTACGGAGTTCTCTCGCTTACAGAGGTCCATGTTCAGGGCGTACATATCCTTGTTGTTGCTGTTGAACTGTCCCAGGACATGGACAGAGAATCCGTTTGCCGCCTTCCTGGACGGATTCGGCGCCGCATTGACGTGGATGGACATGAAGAGGTCGGCTCCGGCCCTGTTGGCAATGTCCGCGCGTCCGTTAAGGGTGACGAATACGTCGGTGCTCCTTGTTAGGATTACCTTCACGTCGGGACAGGTGGCACGTATCTTGTCCGCCAGGGAATTTGCCACGGCAAGAGTAATGGACTTCTCGTTTGTCTTGCGGTCATAGCTTACGCAGCCAGGGTCATGTCCTCCGTGACCGGCATCGATGACTACGGTTCGAAGGCGAATCTGCCCGCTTTTGTCTCCGGCTAAAACCACTGTGGCGGAAAGTAGCTGGAACAATATAATAATAGGTATTATAATGCTGCGTGAGTTCATTTGACTTTGGTAAACAAAGAAAATAGTCGTATTTTTGTAAATTGTTGACGGCCCGAAATTGAGGCTTACAAATTTAGAAAAAGTAATTGAATTGAAACATAGCCGATACATATTGGCACTCGTGCTGCTGATCTTTTTTTCAATAGCAGCAATGTCCAGTCCAGACCGCCGTCCCAGGAGGGATAGAAGAAAGGATATTCAGGCCGTTCAAATAGACACAGCGGCTTCTGCTGTCGATTCCGCTGCTTTGATTGCTAAGCAGATGAGACGTGATTCCATCGAAAGGGTCAAGGCAGATTCCCTGGCGCTTCTTGAAAGCAGTTCCCTCTCCCGCCCCGCCTTCTCTCAGGCCAAGGACTCAATGTATGAACGATTCACAGACGGCGCCCGCAAGATTTTCTATTACGGCGACGTTTCCGTCACATACGGCGATATGA
Organism: uncultured Bacteroidia bacterium; assembly: GCA_902795785.1. Lineage (GTDB taxonomy): Bacteria > Bacteroidota > Bacteroidia > Bacteroidales > UBA932 > Cryptobacteroides. Next base: position 5,081 of record CADBMK010000073.1, read on the forward strand.
CCCTCTCCGCTGACTACATGGAATATGATATGGGTACCGGCGAGGTTTACGCCCGCGGAACCCTCGATTCCATATCCGGAGAATGGACAGGTAAGCCTAAGATGACTCAGGGCAGCAAGACGTATGAGATGGACGAGATCCGCTACAACTTCGATACAAAGAAGGCCCGCGTCACCAATATGGAGACAAAGGAGGGCGAAGGATCCATCTTCGGAAAGAATATCAAGATGATGCCGGACAAGAGCATCAATATCACCAAGGGAAGATATACCGTCTGCGACGAGGAGAATCCTCATTATTATCTTAAACTGTCCGCAGCAAAGGTTATCACCCAGCCTCAGAGGGTGACGGTTTTCGGACCTGCCCACCTGGTGGTGGAAGATGTGGACCTTCCTATCGGTATTCCGTTTGGATTCATTCCTAAGAAACCTCAGAGAGCAACAGGTATTCTTATGCCTACCTTCGGTGAGGAAGCCGCCCGCGGTTTCTATTTCAAGGAAGGCGGTATGTACTTCGTGTTCGGAGACCATCTTGACCTCTCCGTTACCGGCGATTTCTATACACTCGGTTCCTGGGCCGTTGACGTGAACTCCCGTTATAAGGTCAATTATAAGTACAACGGTAACTTCTCGCTCAATTATTCAAGTGACCAGACAGGAGAGAAAGGAAGCGCGGACTTTTTCAAGACCACCAACTTCGGAGTCAACTGGTCTCACTCACAGGATTCGAAGGCACATCCGGGAACGTCCTTCTCGGCATCAGTCAATTTCTCCAGCCCTTCCAACAGCCGTTACAACTCAACGAGCGTAACACAGGCCTTGCAGAATCAGGCAAGTTCTTCAATTTCATACAGCAAGAACTGGGATGGAAAGTTCAATCTCTCCATAAACGCCCTTCACAGCCAGAACTCCAGGGACAGTTCCTATACGTTTACCCTGCCTAACGTAACCTTCTCGGTGTCTCGTTTCTATCCTTTCAAGATTAAGAATCGAGTCGGAAAAGAAAAGGCGTTCGAGAAGATCAGTTTTGCGTATAATACAACTCTTCAGAACAAGATCAGTTTCAAGTCTTCGGAATTCGGTGAGGAAGGATTTCTGGATAAATTCCAGAACGGTATGACACATTCGTTCTCAATCGGCCTTCCTAACTTCACCCTTCTTAAGTATCTCAACTTCACCCCTAACGTAAGTTATGGCCAGAACTGGTTCTTCAGGAAAACCGAGTACGACTTTGATCCTGAAACCAATTCCCTCGTAGCCCACGATTCGGGAATGATGGGAACGTTCGGACTTACGCAGACCTACTCAGGCGGTATCTCAATGTCCACTAAACTCTACGGTATGTTCAACTTTGGACAGCACCACAGGGTTCAGGCCATCCGTCACGTGATTACCCCTTCAGTGTCAATGTCGTTCAGTCCTGAGAAGGGAACGGCTGCAAACGGCTGGAGAACCCTCAATTACACGGATACTACCGGAGCCGAGAAGACATACAAGTACAATATCTACTCAGGACAGCTTTACTCCCCTCCTGGAAGCGGCAAATCTGCAACGATGTCCGTCAGCTTCGCCAATAACATCGAAGCCAAGGTGCGCGATTTGCGGGACACTACAGGAAAGGGCACGAAGAAGGTCAAGATCATTGATCAGTTGAATGTCAACACAGGATACAACTTCTTGGCTGACTCGCTCAGGATGAGTAATGTTGGCGTTTCGATGTCCACTTCCATCTTCGGAAAACTCGGAGTCAGCGCAAACGCCAACTTCAATCCTTACGCCCTGAGCGAGACAGGAAAGGTAATCAACAGGCTCAACATCCTGGAAAACGGTCTTCTTCATCCGCTCCGACTCACCAACGTCAGCGCCTCACTCTCCTACTCTCTTTCCGGAGAGGGCAAGATTAACGGCAACGACGGCAATTCCGAGGGGTCTGCCTCTTACTACAAGAGAATCTACTACCATCCTACTACGGGAGAATACATCCCTGGCGGCTGGCTGTACTATACCAATCCAAATGTGCCTTGGTCTGTCAACTTCAACTACTCGTTCAGTATGAGCAAGTCATATTCATACACGAACAAGCAGCTCATCGAGAAGACCAACTACAACCAGACGCTCGGTCTTTCAGGAAACCTCAAGCTTACGCCTAAGATGAATCTCAACCTCACTTCAGGTTTTGATATCATGGCGATGAAGATGACAACTACGCAGCTGAGCGCCACATATGACCTCCACTGCTTCAACATTGCAGTTTCCTGGATTCCTACCGGAACATGGCAGAGTTATTCATTCAGGATTGCCGCCAACGCTTCCGCCCTTGCGGACCTTCTCAAGTTTAAGAAGACTACAAGTTACTGGGACAGATAACAGGCGTCTC
>CADBMK010000074.1 GCA_902795785.1 uncultured Bacteroidia bacterium
CCATCTTACCATTGCACGTCAGGAATTCGTAGCACAGGTTCCGGTATGGATGAGATTCTCCCCAGGATTCACGGACTTCGTAGTTCTGGCATCCGGTGTAGTTGAAATCTGTCTTGGCCTTGCGATGCTCATTCTCTGGAAGAAAGGAGGCTGGGCCGGAGCCGCCCTCGCGATCTTCTATGTCCTGATTTTCCCGGGCAACATCAATCAGTATGTCGAGCATATCGACGCATTCGGTCTCGACACTGACAAGGCCAGGCTTATAAGACTTTTCTTCCAGCCAGTCCTCATTTTCCTGGCCCTCTGGTCAACCGGAGGTTGGACTACGCTGAAGGAGTGGTGGGCCTGTCTCTTTGGAAAGAAGGATTAGTTCCTGTCCTTTCTGAATGAGCCTGGATTCTTTCCTGTCAACTGCTTGAAACGAGTGCTGAAATAGCGGGAACTGCTGAATCCGAGGGTATCAGAGATTTCCGCTATGCTCATGTCAGTCCCGGTAAGCAACTCACAGGCCTTGCGCATTTTTATGCTCTCAATATATTGGGCTACGCCCATTCCCGTGATTGCCTTTACCTTATTATATAAGGAAGCGCGGCTCATAGCCATTTCAGAGCAAATAGCATTGACATCAAGCTCCTCCTGATCAAGACGTTCTTCTATGAACTGGTTCAGATGAGCCAGAAAAGCCTCGTCCGCCTGAGTGAAAGTGGTTTCCTCAGGAGATGGGGCTTTTTCAGAAGGCGACAGGAAGCGCTGACGCATCTTCTCCCTTGAAGCAAGCAAATTGTCTATAACCTGAAGGAGAAGGGCCGTATCGAAAGGCTTCGCCAAATAAGAATCAGCTCCGGCTTTATATCCGGTAAGAATGCTGGCGGCATCGGCTCTTGCCGTGAGCAGGACAAGAGGAATATGACTTATGGAAATATCCGCCTTGACCTTACGGCAGAGTTCAAATCCATCCATCCTTGGCATCATAACGTCGCTGACTATGACATCCGGCATATAGGAACGGATCATGTCCAGGCCTTCCTCTCCATCGCAGGCCGTACGGACTTCCTTGCAGAAAGGGGTAAGTTCATCAACCATAAGCTGGCGAAGTTCAGGGTTGTCTTCAACGCAGAGGATTCTGTATTCGGAAAGACTGACCTCCGGAAGGCTTTCCTGAGGAAGGGAAATGATTCCGTTTTCCCTTATGACCTTGCTCCAGACTGGGAAATTCTCAGAAAGGTCTTTTGACGGCTTCTGTTTTACGAACATTTTCTCCCTGTCAAGAACGACATCGGTTATATCCTTCATTCTGCTGACATTGCGAAATACACCGTCCAGCGAAGATTTCAGCTTTTCATCCTCGGCAGACGACAGAAGACGCTTCAGCGGAGCATATATCAATGTAAGAGGAGTTCGGATCTCGTGGCTGATCTGTGTCAGGAAACGGACGCGTTCATTGGCATAGCGTTCACTCTGGCGAACGGTGAGATACTGCCAGAGAAAGCCCAGAATGCCAAGGATGAAAACAAGCGCTCCCCCTATGAACCACCAGGTGAGGAACCATGGAGCCGGAACTCTGAACATAAGTATTTCCTTGTCTGTTCCCCAATCCCCGTCGGGATTCAGACAGGATGCCAGCAGATGATATTTTCCCGGAGCCAGAATCCCGACCTGGAAATTATCCTCGTAGGAAACATGCACCCTTGTTCCGTGCCCGTTCAAAGTATACCTGATCGGACGACGGCTGAAAACATCGGCGCCGTTAAGATTTACCGTAATGTCAAATGTCTTGTAATTGCGTGGAAGCACAAGTGTCCTGGTATTGTCCAGCACCCGCTGCCCATCCACTGCAGCCTCATAGAATTCCGGATAAAAGTTCATCGAAGAGGCATTGCCCCTGTTATTATCATAGAGGGCGACCAGTCCGTTCAGCCCGCCGAAATACACCGGGTACTCTCCCCTTTTGCCGGCCGTCGAGCACAGGATCTCGTGCGGAGCAAATCCATCGCTTTCGTCAATCGTCTCAAGCCTGTCATTTACAATATCGTAGCTAAACAGACCGTGGTCAGCCGTAATCCATACAAGAGAATCCGCCGTTGCTTGAAGCCTGGTCACGCGATTGAACATTCCGGTTTCTATCTTTGTCACGGTATCAGAGTCCTCGCGGATACATTTCACGCCGTAATCCGTACCGATCCATATACAGTCATCCGAAAAAGCCGCCGTGTTGATGAATTGAAGGTCCTTGACGGTATAGAGAGGAACGGCAGCAAGCTCAGCGGCATCCAAACGCAGAATCTGATTATAGGAGAACGCCAGGATCCCGCCTTTTCCGTCAGACCAGAACCCCCTGAGACCGGCAAGGTCTCCCCTGTCCGGGAAACGGTAGAATCTGGAAGTCTTCAGATTAAAGCAGTATGACGCAGATCCGAAAATATAAACATAATCACCGGAGCGGGCCAGTTTGGGAGTGTATCCTGACTGGATTTCCTTATAATCATTGTCCCTGTCAACAATATAAAATCTGGTCTTGCTACCATTTGACGGATTATAGACATATAAACCTCCGGAGAACTCGGAATAAAGCAATCTGTCATCCGAAAAAGAGCAGACAGAAGAAACGATCTCCTTGCCGAATCCCTTCGCCGGCCCTATTTTATCCGTCTTCGGGCAATATACGTTCAGTCCGCCACCGTCCGTGGCAAGATAGAGTCTTCCGTCACCGCCTTCGCACATATCGTTGATCACTTCCTCGGAAAGGCCGTCCTCTTTAGTGAAACTGCGGATGGAAGTTCTGCTCAGATTAAACAGACCGTTCCTGACGCTGCCAGCCCATACGCTCTCATCACCCGAAACATACAGGCAGGAGAATGATTTAGACGGGAAGAAATGAGATGGAAGGGAATACATCCTGGAAAGGGTCTGTATTTCCCCGTTCACCGGATCCAGGACGCAGATACCTCCGCCGTCGGTTCCCAGAAGAATGGTGTTCCGGAACCGGGCCATAGACAGGACTATATTGAAGGTAAGTCCCGAATTATCCACATCCCAATGCCTGAGCACAGCACCGCTGCGGGGGTTAACTTCATATACGCCCTGACGGTAGCAGGACAGATACAGCATATCGTCAAAGAGAATGCTCTGAAGAATCATCTGGCCGTCAGCAAGTCCGAAATGAGGGACAGAAGTCCATTTTTCCCCGGCAATATCGTATATAAAAAGACCCGTGTTGCGGCTTACAAGAAGAAGTTCTCCTTCTGATACCTTATATATACCAAGTATGACTGGAACCGCCCCCTGCGGAAGGTCTCTCCGGAAAGTACCGTTTTTCTTTTCATAGACAAGGAGGCCTTCATAGCCTCCGAAATAAATCGCGTCGGATGTTTCTGAGGCGCAAAGCACGGATTCTTTTCTCTGCAGACGGAAGGCATCCTCAATTTCAGAATAAACGGAAAGGCCCAGATCAGTAGAAGTCCAGAGATGTTCTTCCGAATCAAGGAACAGGAAACCGACCTGATTGCCGGTAATATCCCGGTGCTGGTCACTGTTGTCTATGTAGCACTTTACCCTGCCGTTCCTATAACGGTTGAGTCCGAACCTCGTACCGATCCAGACGTTCCCGTGTTTATCTGTCATCACAGTAGTGACGCTGGGCTGCGAAAGGCCGTCTTCAATACCGATCTGCTTCTGATGGTAATGTCCCTCAGACAAAATGCTTATGGAAAAGAAGAATGTGAGCAGAACGCTTCTCAACAGGCCAGTGCGCATATTTTAATCTCTTTATTTATACAAATATAGACAACTTCGGAGTTTTTTTAGACAAAACATGTACATACCTGCGTCGCGTAAAAAATAGATTTGCCGTACCAAAAAACAATAACCAATAATCAACAACACACACAATCCTATGAAGTTACTGAAAGTACTTGCGGCAGGCATTTTATTGCTGTCCGCGACGGTGGGATTCTCTCAGAATCCAAAAACCATTTCAGGTATAGTGACTGGAGCTTCGGACGGAGAACCAATCGTAGGCGCACACGTCCTTCAGGCCGGAACGAAAAACGGCGTGATGACAGACCTTGACGGGCGCTTTACAATCAAGGTATCTCTCCCATGCGAACTCACTATCTCTTCCATCAGTTACCAGACGACCACAGTTAAGGCCGACGGAAACTCCATTATGAAAATCGTCCTGAAGGATGATTCCACGATGCTGGAGAACGCTGTAGTTACCGCCCTTGGTATCAAGCGTGAAACCAAGGCGCTCGGATACGCCGTGGAACAGGTCAACTCTGAGGAGCTGAACGGAGCCCGTCCGATCAACGCCATGGACGCCCTTGCCGGAAAAGTAGCCGGCGTGGACATCTCCGCCACAACGGCAGGCCCTTCCGGTTCCACCAGAATCGTCATCCGCGGTAACGGTGAACTCTCAGGCAACAACCAGCCTCTCTACGTAGTAGACGGTGTCCCTATGGATAATTCCAATCTGGGCCAGGCCGGTATGTGGGGCGGTTACGACCTCGGTGACGGACTCTCAAGCATCAACCCTGAAGACATCGCGTCCATCTCCATCCTCAAGGGTGCGTCTGCTGCCGCTCTCTATGGCTCGCGCGCATCCAACGGCGTCATTCTCATCACGACAAAGTCTGCCGGCAAGAAGAAATTCAACATCGACTTCTCTTCAAGTATGGACTTTGTCACCCAGCTTTCTAAATTTGACGACTACCAAAGAGTATACGGAGCCGGCCGAAACGGCGAACTTCCTCTTACTGTAGAGGTTGGCCGCGGCATATCCCAGAGTGCCTGGGGCGCCAAACTCAACAAGAGCCTCAACGGCTATATCTTCGACGGAAGACAGATGCCATACACCAACGTGGCTGACAACATCTCAAGTTTCTTCCGCACAGGATCCACGGTCACGAATTCTCTTTCAATGAGCACCTCAGAGGAGAAAAGCAATCTCCTGGTGTCTCTCTCAGACATGCGTAACAAGGACATCGTTCCTTCATCGAGGATGAACCGCTCATCCATTATGATCAAGACTGGCGCAGAACTCTTCAAGGGCTTCAAGATTGAAAGCCGCGTAAACTATTCATTGGAAAACGTAAAGAACCGTCCTGCACTCTCTGACTCACCTAACAACGTCGGACTCAGCCTCATCGGCCTCGCACCTAACATCGACCAGAAGTGGCTCGGCGAAAGCTACCAGGACGAGTACGGCAAATATGTAGACTGGAACGGAGGAAACATCTACCGCATCAACCCTTACTGGTCAATCAACAAGATGAGCAACTCATCCAAAAAGGACCGCGTGATGGGCTATCTCCTCGCAAACTATCAAATCATCGACGGACTCAGCGCACAGCTCCGCGCCGGCACTGATTTCTATAAATTCAGAATGACGGACTTCAATTCAGTGGATACGCCTATCGCCCTTCAGGGCTCAATGACCGAAACCACCGCCCTCGTAAACGAGACAAACGTTGAAGGCATTCTCCGTTATGACACCAAGATCGGTAAAGACTTCGACCTTTCAGCATTCGCAGGCGGAAACTTTATGTTCTTCGACAGCGAATACACCGCAAACTCAGGCTCAAACCAGATCATTCCAGGTATGGAAAGCATCACCAACTATATAGATACCGAACTTACCTACTGGCATACCCGCAAGCAGGTACGCTCAGCATACGGTGCGGTGAACCTCGGCTGGAAGGGCCTTCTCTACCTCGATTTCACACTCAGAAACGACTGGTCATCAACCCTTCGCAAGGGCAACAACTCTTACAGATACCCGTCTCTGTCCGGCAGTTTTGTATTCTCAAGCCTTCTCAAGGACAATTCAGTCCTCAGTTTCGGAAAGTTCCGCGCATCCTGGGCTGAAGTCGGCGGCGACACCGATCCGTACCAGCTCAACCTTAACTACGGAGTTCTTCCTTACACTCTCAACGGAATGCCTCTGGGAAACATTTCTTCTGAAAGTATTCCTAATATGGACCTCAAGCCAACCCGCACATATTCATACGAATTCGGTCTTGACATGAAGTTCTTCAACAGAATCGGAATGGACCTCACCTGGTATTCTTCTAAGACAAAGAACCAGATAATGAGCCTTCCTATTTCATCTACCACCGGTTTCTCAACCGCTATGATCAACAGCGGTGAAATCAGTAACAACGGTATTGAACTTGCCCTCAACGCCGATCTCATCAAGGCAAAGGACTTCCTCTGGAGCGCGCACCTTAACTTTGCCCGCAACATCAACAAGGTTGTGTCACTTCATCCCGAACTCAAGGAATACCCTCTCGCCGAGGCTCGTTGGGCAGGGGCGATGATCGAAGCTGTGGAAGGAGAGGCATTCGGTGCCATCCTCGGCAAGAAACTCAGGAGAAATCCGGCCGGAGAGGTAATCTACGGTTCCAACGGTTTCCCTCTCGTAGGCGACAAGCTTGAAGTGCTCGGAAACGGTGTATACGACTGGACGGCCGGCGTAGGAACCACTGTCAGCTGGAAGGGCTTCACGCTCAATACTCTCTTCGACATCAAATGGGGCGCTGACGTATATTCAATGTCAGATATGATGGCAACAGGCAACGGTACATCAGAGCGCACTCTTGAAGGACGTGCGCAGTGGTACGCATCCGAGGAGCAGCGCAAGGCTGCAAACGTACAGCTTTCAGACTGGACTCCGACCGGTGGATTCATCGGCAAGGGCGTAGTCAATGTCGGAACCGAGGACAATCCTGTCTGGGAGACCAACAACACCCCAGTTGACCCACAGAAGTACTGGGCTTATTTCCAAAGCGCAGGCACTCCTGAGCCATTCATCTACGACGCTTCCTTCATCAAGCTCCGCGAGCTCACACTCAGCTACAGCATCAACAGGAAGTGGCTCTCAGGTACACCTCTTTCCGGAGCAAGCATCTCAGTTTACGGACGCAACCTCTGGACACTCTATTCAAACATTCCGAACGTCGATCCTGAGTCAAGCTATAACAACGGCAACGGACAGGGCTTCGAATACGGCTCACTTCCATCACGCCGTGCCTGGGGTTTCAGCGTAAGACTTTCATTCTAATCAACAGACATTATGAGAAAGAACATTATATCCATAGCAATTGCGTCCCTCGCCGTCCTGGCAGGCTGCAGTGACTTCGGAGACCTTAACCAGGACCCTACCAAGTCAACTGATATGGACCCGAATATCCTCCTGCCGAACCTGCAGGCAACGCTTTCCAACGATTATCAGGAGTGGCACCGCCACTTTATGTATCCGGGAGGCTTCGTCCAGCAGTGGTGCGGAGACTGGGGCACCACAGAATACGGCTGCCTCGCAATCAAGAACGATTCATATATGGCAGAGCTCTGGATTCAGAGATACACCCGTATGGCAAAGGGCCTCGCCGACATCGTTGACAGAACAGCGGATGATCAGGCTCGCCGGAACATCAACGCTGCAGGACGAGTAATGCGAGTATATACATATGCCCAGCTCACCGACATGTATGGTGACATTCCTTACTTCGATGCAGGAGAAGGCTATTACAAGGGTATTCTCAAGCCTGCATATGACTCTCAGAAAGACATTTATGACGACTTCTTCCTCCAGCTCGACAAAGCTGACGAGCAGTTCAGGACCGGAACGGACATTGTGACTTATGACCAGTATTTCGGCGGAGACATAGAGAAGTGGCGCAAATATGCGAATTCTCTCCACCTCAGACTCGCCATGCGTCTTGTCAAGGTTGATCCTGAAAAGGCTAAGGCTGAAGCTCAGAAGGCAATTTCAAACGGTGTGATGACTTCTGTCGATGACCTCTGCCGCATCAAATATGAGAACGTTGCCAATCCTTCAGAAGGTCCCGGCCGTGGAAACGCAGTTTCCAACCGTCTCAGTGCAGACCCTCACAACTTCCGCTACTCGCGCAGATTCATAAAGTATCTGGAAGACACCCGGGACCCAAGGCTCAGAATCCTTGCAGCCAGCTACTTTAACGACGACCTCACTCAGGACATCACAGACCTGGTCTATGCCGAAAAGGGGTCTTACGCAGCAATGGCAAGGGCAACCGACCGTTTCGACTGGGAAAACTATGACGACGACGCAACCAACCCTGACCCATCACTTCAGATTGACGTCAATAACGACGGTGTCACTGAGGAAGTTACCCCTCATATGCAGTACCTCCAGCCAAGCAAGTATTTCTATGCTTACGACGCTCCTTACCTCAATATGGGTTATGCAGAGGTTGAGCTCCTCCTTGCGGAGGCATCCCTCCGCTGGGGCATCGGAACCGGCAGCGCCGCCGACCATTTCAGCAAGGCTCTCGCAGCCGGAGTGCAGCAGATGAAGATATACAGCAAGGATATCAATCCTGACGAGGCTTCAGTAAGCGCATTCATAGCTGCAAATCCTCTCTCATCAAATACCGCAACCGCCCTTGAGCAGATTAATATGCAGATCTGGGTAGGCCACATCTTCAACCCGTTTGAAGCCTTCGCCAACTGGCGCAGAAGCGGCATTCCTGAAATCGTGTTCCTCAACCGCGACCCGGCCCGCAACCAGTCAGGAGGAAAGACTCCGCGCCGGCTCACTTATCCGGTTGAAGAGCAGATTAAGAATCCGGAAAACTATCAGGCGGCCATCGACCGCGTTCCTGGCTACGACTGGACTGTCGGAGTATGGTGGGACAAGCAGTAACCATTAATTGACAACATTATGAAGATAAAAAAATATTTATCAGGCCTTCTGTTCGGACTTCTGCTCATTTCGTGTGAAGCGGAGAAGGTGACCGACCCTGAATTCGGTTCCGATGAAATGCCTTACATCTATATGGACTGGGCAAGCAGCCAGGTGTACAGCAAGGGAGATACAGTCAAATTCACGGCTCAGGTCTCCCCTCTCGAAGGCACCGACGTCCGCTGGCTGGTGGACGGTGACGTGGTGTCCACCAGCCCGTCCATTAAATACATAATAGAAAACGAAAAAGGATTCACACTTCGCTTCGAAGCCGAGCGCGGCGGGACTGTCAACTACAGGGAGGCAAACGTCGCAATCAAAGTGCCTTTCGTTCCAAAGGAATGCTCACGTAAAGTAATGGGCGTAATTACGACCGACGGCAAGGCGGATATGGTACAGTGGGACTACGTCTCACACCTTCTCATCACCTCATTCCAGGTCGGAGAAGACGGGAAGCTCATCCGTCCGGATGACGCCAGGCTGTCAGCCCTCAAGACGCTCATCTCACTCGCCCACAACAGGGGCATTTATGTCCAGGCCGACATCACCGGCATCATCAATATGCCGGCAGGTTCAGGTTCATACAACAGTATGGTATTCCAGAATGCCGTGGCGGACGAGAATACCCGTGCAGCCCTGGTTGCTGATGCCAGGAAGCTCGTGGATGACCTCGACATCGACGGTGTGAACGTATATGTCAATGAGCTCAACTGCGACGCAGGAACCATCCAGCAGAAAGACGCCATCGTCCAGTTTATCAAGGACCTCAGGGCGGCGCTCCCTGCAGAGCGTGAGGGAGAAAGGCTCAGATATCTCGTGACCGCCTCCGTACCAAGGGCCTGGAACAGCTATGAGTTCTACTTCCTGGGACAGGCCGTTGACCAGCTCGACTGGATTAATCTCCTTCTCTTCGGAGCGCTTGATCTCACGCCTTGTGACTTCGCACCGGACTGGTACATCAATGATTTCTATACCAACTTCTCTAACTCCGCCGGTATTCCTTACAGCAAGCAGATGGTTGGTGTCGGAGCCTTCGGAATCCATTACAAATATCCTGACGGCGTGGACATCACCTGGGGCAACCAGGATCAGTACCTCGGATGGCCGACCTACTCTGACATTCTGAAGATGGACGCATCAGCTTCATCCAAGAGTTTCATTGACCAGAATTCCGGCATCTACTACACAGGAGCCACCGGCACAAACAGCGCCGCGTCAAAGGCTGCCATTGTAAAGGATACTGAGGGAAGTGCCGGTATGTTCATCTGGTGTATCGATTATGATTCAACCAATGCTCAGACGTCTCTTACACAGACAGTCTGGAACACATTGAACAAATAATACCGATAACGGATTCAAATAATAAATGAATAAATTATTCTTAGTTCTATTTATGCTTGTCCTCGGGGCCGCCTGTGCCCCGGCGGACGGGCAAACTTTTCCTGTCAGCTTCACATTCGAGAAAGATGTTGACTGCCCGAATTTCATCAATTTCAAAGCTGACATCTGCGACCCGGGGGACCTCTGTACCTGGACATTTTCCGACAATCCCTCAAAAACATATTCATCATCATCCATTACTCATTATTTCCCTGAGGCCGGAAGCTATGATGTCACTCTCAGCGTATGCAGGGACGGACAGACAAGCGAAAAGACAATACAGGTCGGAGTGGCCGAAGATTCTCCTTATCACAAAAACGGGGAGAAACTTCTCTGGAACGATGAGTTTAACGCTTCCGCTCTGGACCTGAAAAAATGGAATTACGATCTCGGTACCGGGAAATGGGGCAACAATGAGCTGGAGAATTACACCAACAGAGCGGTCAATTCCCATATTGAGAACGGCAGGCTCATAATCACAGCCGTGAAGGAAGACGACAGAATGGCCGTCGGCAGTTACACTTCCGCCCGTCTCACGACCCAGGGCAAGGTGGAATTCCACCGGGGACGAGTCGAGGTCCGGGCAAAGATGCCATCCGGCAAGGGTACCTGGGCTGCAATCTGGATGTTCGGCCGCAAAGCGGCTCCAAATTATTCCGAGCTGGATATTCTGGAATATGTAGGATGTGACAAAAACATCATATATACGACAGTCCATACTTCCGCCACCCTGGCCGGAGAAGTTCCTATGGTAACTGCAAATAAAACAGTGAACGATGTTGAGACTGAATTCCATGTGTACGGAATGAACTGGGAGGATAACCGTATTCAATTCTATCTGGATGACCCAAATAATGTATATCTGGAATTTGAACGTCCTTCACAGGATGATCAGCATTTCTGGCCTTTTGACAGCGACGAGTATCTTATACTTAATCTGGCCGTAGGAGGAGACTGGGGCGGAATGCGTGGAATTGACAACGACATCTGGCCACAGTCAATGGAAGTTGATTATGTGCGTGTATTTCAGAAGTAACATCCTCCTTTACCTACTGTCTCTTTCCGTTGCAGTTTCCTGCAACGATGCGCCGCAGCCGCAGCCGTTCAGCGTCATACCTATGCCTGACGAAGTTCAGCTGTCAGAAGGATCGTTCAACATAGCTGGAGCCAGGATTTCCTGCGACGGCGATATGGACGAAAAGACCCTCAAGGCTGTGGAAAGCCTTACATCAAACCTCAGGACCGTGACAGGAAGAGCATGCAACGGAAGAGGCAAAGGCCACGTCATATTTACGCTTAGCCCTGAACTTCGAGGGGAAGAATACCGTATTCAGATAGGGGCAGACACCGTAAAGGTAGAGGCTTCTGATTTCGGAGGTTTCTTCTACGCGATACAGACAATCAGACAGATGCTTCCGGCAGAGGTCTATGGCAGCGAAAAAGCCAGGGCAGCCTGGCTTCTTCCCTGCGCAACAATAAAGGATTCTCCACGTTTTGCCTACCGGGGAATCCACCTGGATCCGTGCCGTCATTTCTGGAGCATAGAAGAAACCAAGCGTATCATAGACATCGCAGCCATATACAAACTCAACCGTCTCCACTGGCACCTTACCGATGACCAGGGCTGGAGAATGGAAGTGAAGAGATATCCGAAGCTCACTGAAATCGGAGCGTGGAGAAAAGGCACCTGTATAGGCAAGGACTTCGAATCCAACGACGGTATCCGCTACGGCGGTTTCTATACCCAGGAGGAAATGAAGGAAATCGTAGCCTATGCTGCCGAACGCAACATTACGGTCATCCCGGAAATTGACCTTCCGGGTCATATGGTTGCAGCTCTCGCCGCCTATCCCGAGCTCGGTTGCACAGGAGGACCATACGAGGTATGGACCCGCTGGGGCATTGCAGATGATGTGCTCTGCGTGGGCAAAGAGGAAACACTTACCTTCATCAAAGATGTCCTTACCGAATTGATGGACATCTTTCCATCCGAATACATCCATATCGGAGGCGACGAATGTCCAAAGGACCACTGGGAAAACTGTCCGAAATGCCAGGCCCGAATCAAAGAACTCGGACTCAAGGCTCACGGCACCATATCTGCTGAACAGGAACTTCAGTGCTATGTAACATCCCGCATCCAGAAATTCCTCAATGAGCACGGCAGAAAGATGATCGGCTGGGATGAAATTCTGGAAGGCGACCTGGCGGAAGGAGCCACTGTCATGTCATGGAGAGGCACCCAGGGCGGAATCGAAGCAGCCAACCGCGGTTTCGATGTCATAATGACTCCAAGCAACTATGTATATCTAGACTATTACCAGAGCTCAGAAAGAGACAAAGAACCTCTCTGCATCGGAGGTCAGATTACCGTAGAAAAGCTCTATTCTTACGAACCTTATGAAGGTATGGTTCCAGGTACCGAAAGCCGCATACTTGGCGTTCAGGCCAATCTCTGGACCGAGTACATCACATCGGAGGATTTCCTGGAGTATATGCTCCTGCCCCGTATGTGCGCCCTGTCCGAGGTTCAGTGGTGTAAGTCAGACCGCAAGGATTTCAATCGCTTTAACGCCTCGCTTGACCATACATTCAAGATGCTCGACATTATGGGCTATGCCTACGGAAAGCATACGCGTGGCTTAATCGGTCTTCCCGGCAACGAAAAGCCGGCCAGAAGCAAAGAAGAACTCAAGAAATATCTTGAGGAGAACAAATTCGACTGGTGACAATTCTGTCATCAAAGTTTTTAAGGCTTGACTTTATCCCTGTGACATGGCTGCGTGACACAGGGATAAAGTCATTGACCTGTTTTATCTTAAGGGTCATTCCGCCAGGTTTGACCTCAATTCTTTCCACCTGGATAAGATTCACCAAAAAGGCCCTGTGACAACGAGTAATCATGGGATAATCCTTGAATACCTCCTCGGCCTGGGACAGGGTTGAGCGGATAAGGGCGCAGTCCTGACCCATCTGATAGACCTTAATATAATTTCCTACGGCCTCTATATATAATAGGTCGGAAATCTTTATGCGTACGGCCTCGCTTGTGGATCCGGAGAGAATGATTTCTTCCTTGAGCGATGATTTCTCTTCAGCCTTCCGGGCTTCCTCCTGAGTCTTTACAAGACTGTCGTTCATACTGCGGACTTCTTCAAGTTCCAGTTCAAGGAAGCGGGCCCTGAACTTGAATCTCCAGTAAAGGCCGATTGCAAAAGAGCAGAAAGCAAGCATAATCAGGGTACGGATATACCCTGAGAACGTCAGCGGATCGTAGTCCGTATGTCCCAAAAGCACGAAATGGAGGTACACACAGATATATAATGCGACCAACGGAGTATTTATAAGCTGAAACGCCAGATTCCTGCGGATGATATATCCCACACCTTTTTCCAGGGATGACGGGATGCGGAGCACATATCTGAGAATTCCTTCCGTCACATAACATGTGGCCACACCCAATATCCAAATGACAAACAGATGCAGATACACAGACGCTCCAAGCGTTTTAATTTCAAGCGGCTTGAATACAGCAAAGGCCAATGTGGCAAATGCAGCGCTGGTACAGCGTGTTATAAGGGTTTCTCTATAACGGTTATTCATACACATACAAATGTAACAAAACTACCGATTATCCCAATAATCCGACAAGTCGTCACAAACGGCCTACCGAATATCCCAGAGG
>CADBMK010000075.1 GCA_902795785.1 uncultured Bacteroidia bacterium
TGAACAGGCTCCATTCAGGGATGAAACTCCAGGCCGACCCAACAGTGGCATTCTGCTTCGGCTATACTTTGAACAGAATACTGAGGGGCCATCTCAAGTATGACTCTCCGTATAACACATACAGGAATGCCGGCCTTCCGCCTGCCCCTATCTGTGTTCCTACGAAGGCCTGTCTTGAGGCCGTCCTTCATCCGGATACCCACAAGTATATGTTCTTCTGCGCCAGCCCGGCGTTTGACGGAACGCACGTGTTTGCTTCGTCATTCAGTGAGCACCAGAAGAATGCGAGGGCATTCCAGAAAGAACTTAATTCAAGACAGAAGGCCAAGGCCGGTAAATAAACATTGAATTATGGGAGACATTTTCGAAGAGCGCTTCAGGCATTATGACGATGCGGGACGCGCCATTATCAGAAAAGCGTATGACATAGCCAGCGAGGCCCTTAAGGACGACACCCGTTATAACGGAGCGCCGTTTTTTGAGCATCCGCTGGGTGTGGCGCAGATCGTTGAGGATGAAATCGGTCTGCAGGCCGAGTGCGTGGCCGCGGTTTTCCTCCACGAAGCCGTCCTCCGTCACCCGGAAGTCGATATCAAGAGCGCCGGCTTCAGCAGTGACGTCTATACGATGACGGAAGGTCTTACAAAGATCTCGTCAATTAATCCGCGTGACACCAGGCTCGAGGCTGAGAACTACAAGAAACTCATCCTCCAGTATTCCACGGATCCGAGGGTGACCGTCATCAAGATCGCAGACCGCCTCGAGGTGATGAGAAACCTCGAGATGTTTCCTAAGACTTCCAGGGAGAAAAAGGTCCTCGAGACCCTTCTCCTTTATATACCGCTTGCTCACCAGCTGGGTCTTTACAATATAAAGAGCGAGTTGGAGACCATTTATTTCCGTTTCGCCGATCCGGAGCATTACCGTCTTGTGACCAACAAACTGAAGGCTACGGAAAAAGACAGACAGAAACTTTCGGAAGAATTCATCGAACCTCTCAAGAAGAAACTGGACCTGGCCGGAATCAAGTATAAATTCAAGGTCAGGACCAAGACTCCTTATTCGATTTATAAGAAGATGCAGAAGCAGGGCGTTCCTTTCGAGGGCGTCTATGACGTGTTTGCAATGCGTTTCATCATCGACTGTGACTGCGACGTTAAAACTGAGAAGGAACTTTGCTGGAAGGTCTATTCTTATGTGACCGAGGAGTATGAACCCGATACCAAGCGCCTGAGGGACTGGATTACCAATCCAAAGCCTAACGGCTATGAGAGTCTCCATATTACTGTAAAGAATAAGGAGAATGCCTATGTGGAGGTCCAGATCCGTACCAAGAGGATGGACGATATGGCTGAGAACGGCCATGCCTCCCACTGGTCATACAAGGGAATCAAGAGGGAGGCCACGATGGATTCGTGGCTTACATCGGTGCGCTATATCCTGGAACATCCGGGGTCCGTTCCTAAGGAGGACCTTCCGGAACAACTCTCCAAGGATGTGTTCGTCTATACTCCGACAGGAGATCTGAGGGTGCTTCCTGAAGGGGCTTCCATCCTGGATTTCGCCTATATGATCCACTCCAACCTCGGTAACAAGTGTACCGGAGGAAAAATCAACGGCAGGGTAGTGTCCATCAAGGAAAAGCTAAAGACCGGCGATATAGTGGAGATTATGAGCGGCCGTAACCAGAAGCCGTCAGCCGACTGGGTGAACTTTGTGGTGACCAGCAAGGCCAGAAGCAAGATTCGCCAGTCCCTCAATGAGGAGGAGGTTAAGAAGGCGGCGCTGGGAAAGGAACTCGTGGACAGGCGTCTGAAAAATGCCAAGCTTGAGTTCTCTGATGGCCTGATGGCCGAGATGATGAAGAAACTCCATTATTCTACGGTGACGGAGTTCTTCGCGGCTGTGTATGACGGCAATGTCGATTACAACGACATCAAGTCCTACATCACGGAGCACGACGCTATGGTTGCCCAGCAGATTGCCGACGCAAAGGCGGCCGGCGCAGCCCAGAACCAGGAGTCAATGAAGAGATGGACGGCCCAGAATACCGGCAGCACCTCGGACGATATCCTGGTCATCAATGCCAAGGACCTGAAGGGTCTGGAATACCATATGGCACGCTGCTGCCATCCTGTGTTCGGCGATGACGTTTTCGGATTCGTGACACGCACTTCGGGTATTACCATCCACAGAATGGCCTGCCCTAACGCCGCACGTCTTTTGGAGTCATTCCCGTACAGAATCCAGAAGGTGCGCTGGGCTGAAACCCCTAGCTCCGGAAGTTTCCAGACTACGCTCCGAATCACATCGGCTATCGAGTCTTCCGTTCTGAATCAGATAATGGAGATTACCAGCAATTTCAAGGCGTCAATACGCTCGTTCAACGTGAGCGAGAACCAGCGTAACGGTACCTATGAGATACTTTTGAAGATTTCCGTTCCTTCCAATATGGAACTGGACAAGGTGATGTCTCAAATCCGTCTTCTCAAGAACGTGATAAAGATTGCCCGAGGCTAGTCGTTCCAGACTTTAAGATACTGCTGCAGAGCCCAGTACTCGTCTCTGCAGTGGGCCGCTTCCGTGAAATTGAGTTCCGCCGCGGCCTTTTCCATCCTGCGCTTGTCCTCTTCGATAAGCTGCTCAACCTGAGCCCTTGACATACTCCTGATGACAGGGTCCTGAAGGACTGCCGCAAGGTCAGCCCTGATGTATCCGTCCACGTAGGCGCTGGTGCTCTCGCGTCTGGCATCGTGACCGAAGCCTACGCTGACAGTGCCCTTTCCGAGGTCGCTCGGATTTGGAACGTAAACCGGGTTGGAGACGGAATCCGCAGCGCTGAACCGTCCCGTGGTTCCGTTGACGAGGTTCGGGTTCATGGCCTTCCTGTCCGGGAACTGGCTCAGGAGGACATTCTGCTTGACGCTGACCTGCTTCGGACTGATGTGGTGCTTCTCGTTGTACTCCATCTGCTTCTTCCTGCGCCTGTCGGTTTCCCTGATGGTCTCCTGCATCGAGTCTGTGATGTGGTCCGCATACATGATGACAAGTCCGTGGATGTTTCTGGCGGCACGTCCCGCTGTCTGGGTGAGGGCTCTGGTGGAGCGCAGGAAACCTTCCTTGTCGGCGTCAAGTATGGCCACGAGGGAGACGGTAGGGATGTCCAGACCCTCCCTCAGGAGATTGACTCCAATCAGTACGTCAAACAGTCCGTTCTTGAAATCCTCTATGATCTGCACCCTTTCTTCAGTGTCCACGTCAGAGTGGATGTAGCGGCACCTTATGCCCCTGTTTCCGAAGTAGGTGTCCAATTCTTCCGCCATCCTCTTGGTAAGTGTGGTGACCAGGACTCTCTCGCCCTTTTCGGCCCTTTTCTGGATTTCCTCCATCAGGTTGTCCACCTGATGTTCTGTAGGACGTACTTCGATAGGCGGATCCAGAAGTCCTGTAGGGCGGACGACCTGTTCCACTACCAGACCGTTGCTGGCTTCCAGTTCATAATCCGAAGGCGTGGCGCTGACATAGACCGTCTGGCGCGTCAGACTCTCGAATTCGTCGAATGTGAGCGGCCTGTTGTCGGCTGCGGCCGGGAGCCGGAATCCGTATTCAACGAGTACGGACTTGCGGGCGTGGTCTCCTCCGTACATCGCCCTGATCTGTGGGAGGGTGACGTGGCTCTCGTCTATGAAGGTGACAAAGTCGTCAGGAAAATAATCAATGAGGCAGAACGGCCTCTGGCCGGCTTCGCGTCCGTCGAAGTAGCGTGAGTAGTTCTCTACGCCAGGACAGTAGCCCATCTCCTTTATCATCTCGAGGTCGTTCTCCACCCTTTGGCGGAGACGCTTCGCCTCAAGGAATTTGCCGATGGACTCGAAATACTCTATCTGCTTTACAAGGTCGTCCTGTATAAGGGAAACGGCCTTGATTGTCCTCTCCTTGGTGGTTACGAAGTTCTTGGCAGGGTAGATGGTAACCTTGTCCAGGCTTTCTATGTGCTCTCCCGTAATAGGGTTGATTATCCAGATGCGGTCCACCTCGTCTCCGAAGAATTCAACCCTGACCGCATATTCCTCGCCTCCCAGATAGACGTCCACCACGTCTCCCTGAACCCTGAACGTTCCGCGCCTGAAATCCGTTTCCGTACGGGAATACAGGCCGTCAACAAGCTGATAAAGAAACCTTGTGAGGCTTCTCTGCTCTCCCTGGACCACTTCAATGGTCTGCTCGTGGAAGTCCTGGGGGTTGCCTATGCCGTAAAGGCAGGATACGCTGGAGATGACTATCACGTCTTTTCTGCCTGATAGCAGGGCAGAAGCCGCATTGAGCCTTAGCTGGTCTATGCGTTCGTTGATGGAAAGGTCCTTTTCAATATAGGTGTCGGTGCTTGGGATATATGCCTCCGGCTGGTAATAGTCGTAGTAGGATACGAAGTACTCCACGGCGTTGTCAGGAAAGAACTGCTTGAACTCTCCGTAGAGCTGTGCCGCAAGTGTCTTGTTGTGACTTAAAATCAGGGCGGGGCGCTGCAGGTTCTGGATGACGTTTGCCATGGTGAAAGTCTTTCCTGAACCGGTAACACCCAGAAGTGTAACCTTGTCAACCCCGCTTTGAAGCGCCTCGGTCATCTGTCTGATGGCTTCCGGCTGGTCTCCTGAAGGTTTATAGTCTGATTTAATCTTGAACGGCATATTTGCAAAGGTACTCCATTTTTCTGAGAAGCGTGTGAAAGCACAAAGTTTTATGTAATTATTGTGTTATTAATAAAAAATAGTATATTTACACTGTAAAATACTATAGTGGCTTTATTGCACTATATATTATAGGTCAAAGAGAATAAACTAACTAAAACAAGCAAATATGAAAACTCTTAGGTTTATCGGAGCAGCAGCTGCCATCGTTTTGTCGGTTTCTGCTTTCGCACAGGAGAATGGTAACCGTGATGAAAACGGTAAGATTGTCCGTGGAGCTTATGAAACCACGGGTATTTGGGACAATTGGTTCGTTGGTGCCGGTGTCGGTGCCAATGGAAGCTATGACAGCCAGGTTAAGACTAAGGTCTTCGGCGGACTTGGCCTGGATGTATTCGTAGGAAAGTGGATTACACCTAATGTCGGTTTCGATATCAAATATCATGGCCTCAAGAATAATATTTCCAGAAAGAAGGACGTTATCCGTCCTGACATGAAAGTTGATATTCATGAGAACGTGCTTGAGGGAAACGCTCTTTGGAACATATCAAATGAGTTCAGCGGCTATAAGGAGACCCGTACTCTTGACGTTATCCTTTACGGCGGTACCGGTCTTGCCGACTGCAACTGTGTTGACGGCAATGCTGCGTGGGAGGTTACTTTCCAGGCAGGTATCATCGCTGACGTGCGCCTCAGCAAGAGATTCGATCTCTATGCAAATCTCGGCGGTATCGTCATGGATGATGCTGAGATCCTTTCAAATGGTCGTGGCTGCGTCCTTCCTTCACTTACCGCCGGTGTAGTTTACAACATCGGTAAGAAGGTGGGCTTCTCACGCCACAGCTCAGTAACTCCTGTTGTCGTTCCTGTTCCTTTCACAACAGAGCAGTACAATGACCTTGCAAACAAGGTTCAGGCTCTTGAGAAGGAGAA
>CADBMK010000076.1 GCA_902795785.1 uncultured Bacteroidia bacterium
GTGCCGAATCCCAACAGAAGAGCCGTATAGCCAGCACAAAGGGCCACGAGCCCCGCCACGATACGTCCCGGCTTTCGGAGCCAAAGGGCCAGGGTTCCACCTATGAAGTAAGCCATGGCAATGCGCTGAAGCACGCCCAGGATTCTCTTATGCTGAAGCCAGTAGATATAATTCTGTCCAAACGTCATGTTCTCCGGGTCGTGGAGGGCTGTTGGATAGAAAGGATAAAGATTCAGCAGCACACCCACCGCAAATATGGAGAGGGAACGCTTGAGAAGTTTCAGGAAACTGTCTTTGCTGAAGCTGTCATACTTGGAGTATGAAAAAGCCATCGCGCAGCCGACGCAGAAAAGGAAGAACGGATATACCAGGTCCGTTGGGGAACAGCCGTTCCATCCGGCGTGACTGAGCGGAGGGAAGATATTGGACCAGGACCCCGGGTTGTTTACCATACACATGAAAGCAACGGTAATGCCACGGAGTATGTCAAGTGAAAGGTAACGCTTTTTCATATTATTGTCTGATAATTTTGATTTCTCCGTCAAGGCCCACTTTAATGATCTGTGAAGCCTTACCCGTTGATCCATTCTCGAGAGACGGCTCCACGATATAATCCACGGCGTCACGTATCTCAGGCACAATCTCAGCATAAACCTTTGCGGCAGGCTCGCCTGAGACATTGGCGGAAGTGGATACGATAGGATGACCGAGTTTCTGACAAACCTTCTGGCAGAATTCCATCATAGGAATGCGGATGCCCACGGTTCCGTCCTCTGCAATTACATTAGGAGCCAGAAGATTGGCATCTGCTCCAGGATAGATGATTGTCATAGGAGCGTCGTTAACCTCCACAAGGTCGATGGCCATGTCAGGAATCTGTCTGATATATCTGGCAACCTGATCAAGATTGGCGGCCAGAAGCACGAGGGACTTTGAGTCCGGGCGCTTCTTTATTTCATATATCCTTGCCACAGCTTCCGCGTTGGTGGCGTCACAGCCGATTCCCCAGACGGTATCCGTCGGATATAGAATGACCTTGCCCGCCTTGAGGGCGGCCACGGTCTCGGCTAAGATTTCTTCGAATGTCTTTTTCATATGTTGATTTCTGTAATTATCGGATAATGGTCGGAGAACTTGATGTCCTTGCAAACCTTATGGCCGGTGGCCTTATAATGATCCGGATAGAGAACATAGTCTATTCTCAGGAAAGGCAGCGGCCCGTTGAATGTGGAGCCCAGTCCGTGGCCTGCATCCACGAAGGAATCGCCCCTGCCCTTTGAAAGACGGTAGTATGTGTATGACAGCGGCGTATCGTTGAAATCGCCCGTAACGATTGCTTCTAGAGGACAGTTCTCGATGTTCTTCAACACTTCCCTCACCTGCTTTGGCCGTCGCGTTATGGACTTCTTCATCTTGGTTTCCGCCTCCTTTACGATTTCGTCCCCCTGCTTCCCTGAGAAAAGGCGCTTGAGGGATATATTGTAGCTTTCAAGATGGCAGTTGTACACCCTGATCTTGGTGTCTCCTATCAAAATGTCTGCATAAAGGGCCAGGTTGGCGCTTTTCTCAAAGTTCATCTTTCCTTTATCCAGGACACGGAAACGGCTCAGGATGACATTGCCGTAGCTGCTTTGGTCAGAGACATTCACAAAATACTCGGAGTGATAGCCCGGGAACGAGCGGGCAAGCTCCTTTCCCACATCCACGCCCGGGTCACAGTGGTACTCCTGAATGCAGATAATATCCGCATCCGTGGACCTGAGGAATTTTATTACGGAATCTTTACAGGCCTTAGGGTCCAGATCGGATGCCCTGAGCTGTCCCACATTGTACGTAACTATCCTCACACCCGAGCCATCCGGTTCAAATCCCTTCACCTGAAAGCCTAAGCCAAGAATAAAGATTGAAGGAAGAAGCGCAAGGAACGGAATGAAGAAAGCCGAAGAGCGGCGATACGCCGCCAGGACCAAAAGGGCCACATTCAGCAGGACAAGCGGCATAAACGCCAAGCCGAAGATGGTAAGGAACCACAGTTTGGCCGGGTTGGCAAATCTGGAAAGATAACTCAGCAGAAGAAGGCACGCTGCTCCCGTCATCATGGCTCTTGCCGTGATGCCAAAGAATACATTTTTACGCTTCTTCTTTGCCATAATCTATCTTCTCCAAAGCTTTCCGCTGCGTCTCCAGTAATACATAAGAGCCCACCCGAAGAGAAGCCCGCCCAGATGGGCGAAGTGAGCGATACCCTCACCCGTACCTGTTACTCCTGCAAAGAGTTCGATGCCTGCAAAGATCAGGACAAACCACTTTGCCGTCAGCGTAACCGGCGGGAACAGAAGCGTAAGCCTTGATTCCGGATAAAGCATCGCATATCCTATAAGTATGCCGTAGATAGCACCGGATGCTCCCA
>CADBMK010000077.1 GCA_902795785.1 uncultured Bacteroidia bacterium
TCCACATCTCCGTCGGTAAGAACCGCCACAATGTTCATGCTCTTGCCAGCAGCCTTAGATACGCAGGTGCAGTAAAGCAGATACATTCCGCTCAGGGCTGCCACATCCACCTGCTTGCCCATATCCGCGATATTGACGCAGAGGTCAAGGCATCTCTGGTCTATGTAAAGATTTCCGCACTGGAACACGGCCTTCACGTCTCCCTTGTAGCTGTTATAGAAGTCGGAGAAGGTCACATAATTCTTAAGGAGTTTGTAGAAGTCACGGACATAGTGTGTAAGCTTGTCCACCGCGTCTATTGAAGCTGACTCAGCTTCAAGGGCCTTGTCTTTGGCAATAAGGTCGAGTATGTCGGCCTTTCTGTTTCCCTTAAGGATTTCATTGACGGCATCTATGCCAAGGCTTTCAACAGCGCCTCCCTTTTTGGCTGCTTTCCACGAAGCGTACGCTGAAAGCTTTTCTGCGGCCGCATTCCACTCCGCTTCCGTAATGGTCTTCTTTTCAGGGAACTCCTTATCCAGAACCAATGACTTGAATAACTTGAACCTGGAGTCCCAGGCAGGGTTGATACCGCCGTCAAGAGGAAGCAGGCATTCTGAATTAACCCTGGCTATAGGATATGTTTCAATCTCAGCGCTTGCGGCGAGATTGGTTGAGCTTATCGCTTCGATTGACGCAACCGGGACGTCAAGGACAGCCGCGGTATCTGAATCGAATGCAGCCAGCTTGCACCTCATAAAATGATCAGCGACCTTGTCTTTCAGGGCCTCGAAAGCGGTCAGCGCCGCATCTGTATCTTCACCGTAAGTCAAAACGGCCGCCTCGTCAGCCTTGCACCCGGCCTGCCAGGCAGCATAATCGGCACAGGCGGCATAGAATGCCTCAACCTGATCGGCATCGATGCCGGCGGCTCCGCTGCGGTCAACGCACGAACCAATTGTATCAATTACATTCTGGATAATCCCCCTGAGGGTCTCATCGTCTGAAGATTCAACGGTAATGATTCCGTCTCCATTGAAACGTGTCTTGGCAAAAATAGCCACGGTATCACTGGAATCGGCTACAGAAATCTCTTCCTGTCCATCCTTTCCAAGGTTGGCGAGAATCTGCCTGGCCGAAGAAAGAAGCCTTGCTCCTTCCTCATTGTTGGAATCGATACAGGATACAGGTATGGAATCCACTCCACCAAGAAGGATGTCCGGGTCGTTCAATACGCCCGTAAGCCATTTTGCGGCAGCGACAACCTCGTTGACCCTGATTTTTCCGTCCTTGTCAGTATCAAGGAAATCGAGTGTTCTCCTGTCAATGTCCAAACCTGCCGTCGGGCAACTCAGAACTGTCCAGAGCTTCTGGTCAAGTTCATCAAGATGAGCGATATCGTTTCCCGAAGAAACTACCACACGGGTTCCGCCTCCGATGGTGCTGAACCTCCATTTGTATTTTTCTGCCATATGATCAGTGTATTAACAAATCTTCAAGTTTTACTTTAGGTATGTAATGTATTCCTTCTTTGCGATAATAAGTATGGTCATCACCTTCACTGATTTGGAGAAGCTGGAATTTCTCTATGCCCTTGCCGATGGCAAGAACTGCCAGCGGTTCATTTTCAAGCATGATGGCGTCCTTTAGTTTCTCCTTGTTGAAGGCCATTATAACGAGTCCGTTAAGGCCCATTTCGACAGCCTTCAGAAGCATGCTCTGGAGGGAGATTCCAAGGTCCACGTCAACTATCCTGTCTTCTTCCTTCCCTTTCTGCAGGCAGGCAACGATGAAGGCTTCAGGTTCCGTTCCTGGAAGAGGCAGCGTAATATCCTTCAATGCTGATCCCATCCTGACACAGCCTACTACCTTTTCCGCCTCCACACCTTTGGTGACAAGACGGAACCTCAGTACCTGCTGATTCCTTCCCGATGCGATCTGGGTATTGACCCTTACGATTTTCTCAAGTTCATCCACACGGACGACATGCTCCTTCAGATAACCTCGTGTGGAACGGTTCTTGATTAGCAATGTATCCAGAGAAGGATTCGTCCTTTTAACGACGACCTTCTTCGAGTTCTTGAACTCCTCGTATTTCTTTTCAAGATAATTATCGGCCATGGAACATGTGGTTTGTACACAAATATAACGATTTTGAGTATCTTTGCGTCTCGAAATCTGAAGAAATAAATTAGAGTTTATAATGATAGTATTTGACGCTGAGCCACTTCGCAAGCCATATATGGGCTTTTACACATTTGTAAGCAAGCTGGGAGAAGCTCTTGCACAGGAGGCTCGCAACCGTGGGGTGAAAATGGGGTTTTACGTCCCTGAAGACAAGGTGGGCGTATTCGGAGATGATATGGAGTATTTCATCTTCCACAAAGGCGATAAAACAGGACTGGTTTTCCCTGAAAACGTAACCCTGTTTCACAGCAGCCGTCAGCGTTCTCACTATGTTCCACGGAAATCCGATTCCCTGAAAGTCCTGACCACCGTACACGACCTGAACTATCTGTACTCAAAAGAATGGTGGAAGCACTTAAAGTATCATCTCTTCTACCAGCGTTCCCTGAACAAGGCGGACCGTCTGGTTGCTATATCCGAATTTGCGAAGAATGATACAATCGCCCATCTTAACCTTAAGGGCAAGAAAATCGACGTTATATACAACGGAGTCTGTGAACAGGAAACTCCTTCAAAGCCGGAGTTCATCCCACGTCACAAATACCTGTATTCGGTAGCCACTGTCCTTCCAAAAAAGAATTTCCACGTTCTGCCGTGCCTCCTCGTAGGAAACAACTATGACCTTGTCCTTTCAGGCAAGAATGACAGGAAGTCCTATATCAAAAAGATAATGAAAGAGGCAGAGAAATACGGAGTTCAGGACAGAATCTTCATTCCAGGTCCATGTTCCGAATCAGAAAAGACATGGTATATCCAG
The DNA here is from genome assembly GCA_902795785.1 of uncultured Bacteroidia bacterium. Classification (GTDB taxonomy): domain Bacteria; phylum Bacteroidota; class Bacteroidia; order Bacteroidales; family UBA932; genus Cryptobacteroides. The sequence continues at coordinate 2,924 of CADBMK010000077.1, forward strand.
AACTGCGAAGCCTTCCTCTTCCCTTCCATAAGCGAAGGGTTCGGAATGCCGCCAATGGAGGCGATGCTGTTCGGAAAGCCGGTATTCCTGAGCAACCACACCTGCCTTCCGGAAATAGCAGGCCAGAGCGCCTGGTATTTCGACCATGATTTTAACAGGGAAAAGATGCAGGAGGAGTTCCGAAAAGGAATGCTCGAGTACACCCGTGCAAACGAAAACGGCGCCGACCCAGACAATCCGAAAAACAAGGCCGGCATAATCGCAAGGGCCAAATCTTTCGATTGGGCAGACGCCGCAAAGCAGTATTTCGATATTTACTCGGAAATTACCGGAGGAAATCTCCGGTAATCATCACAGGGACTTGATATAGTCCTTGTAATCTTCCATCGACCTTAAGATCACATTCTTGGCCTCGGCGGCGCCGTACATGCCAACGAAGACCATTCTTTTCATCGTTTCACCAGGAATATCCTTGTATGTGGTGAAATAATGAATAAGTCTGCGTACGATATCCTTAGGGAGCTGCTCAATGTCCGTGTAATTTGAATAGACGGAATCGTCCTTTAATACGGCGATGATCTTGTCGTCCGCCTGGTTATTGTCCAGCAGACGCAGACCTCCGATAGGATGGCACTTTACGAGAATATCTCCGTGTGTCACATCCTTTTCCGTAAGGACACACACGTCAAGCGGATCGTGGTCACCCTCTATGTCATAACGGGCAAGAAGATTGTTGCTGAGCTCGGCCATCTTTGGACCGCAAATCGTTCTTGGAAGAAAGCCATAAAGGCTTGGAACGATGTTGGAGAACTTCTGAGGCCTGTCAAGTGACAGATAACCGGACTCTTTGTCCACTTCGTATTTTACAGTATCAGTAGGTACTATTTCAATGAATGCCCTCACCTCATCGGGGCAATCAGGTCCCAGGTCTATTCCATGCCAGGGATGAGCCTTATGCGTTTGCTCTATATCCATATAAATCTTTTTATTTCGATACAAATCTAACCAAAAAAGAGCAAAAATTCCTTATCTTGCATGAGTATTTACAATACATAAACCCTATCCAACACTAAAACATCTTTCAAAAAATGAAGCTAAACTTTATTTATGCTTTCTGCATTTTGATTGGGGCATCCCTTATGTGCGCCTCTTGCTCGAAGGATGACAACGAGAAAGCCCCGGAGGAGGAAGATTCCCTGGTCATCACCGCTTCAGCGATGAATTTCCCAAACACCGGAGGAACTAACACCTTTTATGTTACCTCCAACACCACGTGGTACGCCAAAGCGCTTAACGGTTACATCGTAAAGGTTTCCCCTTCCAGCGGAGAAGCCGGTATTTCAATGGCCGTGACCGTGACTGCAGAGGAAAACCCGACCGAAGCCGACAGGGAGACTACGGTTACCGTAACGGCAGGTACTAAAAGCCAGAGCTTCAAGGTCACCATCGCCGGAAAACCGGAAGAAGTCCTTGACCCACAATACGCCAGGGACAATAATGAGTTCCATTATATCACCTACATGCCTGACTATCAGGACATCAGCGCCGTTCCCGATTCCATCCTGTCAAAAGTGGATTTCGTAAACTTTGCATTTGCGACCATAAACTCCACTTTCACGGTTTCGGTCAATGAAACAGCGCTTTCAAAGGTAAACAACAGATGCAAGAAACTCGGCGTGAAGGTTCTGCTCTGCTTCGGCGGAACGGCATCACTCTACAAGGAGATGGTATCAAGCCGGGCGAACAGGAAAATCTTCATCAATTCCGTCATGGCCATTGTTGACAAGTACAATCTTGACGGAGTTGACAACGACTGGGAGTACCCGGCCGAAAGCGACGGATCCGGAGCCGGCAACGTCCTTCTCATGCAGGAATTCAGCAACATCCTCCACAAACCGGAATCATACAAATACCTCACAATGGCCATCAACTCCGGAAAATACAGCGGAAAATACAGGAACGCCATTTCCTATCACCCTGAACTCTGGAAGACCGTAGACTGGTTCCACGTTATGACCTACGATGATTTCGCAAACCAGAACTACCCTGACATCACTGACAGGAATCATTCCACCCTCGAATTCATGAAGGTCTCATACGAGTTCTATGTAACCACGACGGGAATAAGCGCCAAGAAATACCTCGGAGGCATTGCCTGCTACGGACGTCCTTCAGGAATCACCCAGAGCGGAACGGTGCTTACATACAAAAGGATTATTGAACTTGGAGGAGACCCTGACGCCGACGAAGCCCTGGTGACCTCGTCAAAATACAATGACGGAAAAACCGAATACAAAGTATTCTACAACGGAAGAAAGACGGCAAAGGCCAAGGTGGACTACATGCTCGATAAAAACACGGGAGGATATTTCTTCTGGGAGCTCGGCCAGGACAGGGTTGACACCTGTTCCCTGGTCAGGACATCATATCTGGAAATGATGGAAAAGACCCATAACTGAAAGTAATATAACGAAAAAGACCTCGAAAAATTTTCGAGGTCTTTTTTTGGTACTGGGTAGGAGAATCGAACTCCTATTACAAGATTGAGAATCTTGGGTACTAACCGTTATACGAACCCAGCATGTATGTTTCCCGAACGGGATTGCAAAGATAGACAAAGAATTTGAATCTGCAAACTTTATCGGGCATTTTTCAGCAATTTTATTTCACCAATTTCATATAGGCCTCCTTCTTTTTTTCAATGGAAAGCGGGTAAGCCCTTGATGTTGAAGGCATCCGGTACCAGCGGACTTCCCTTGAGCCTATCCGTACATCATAATACTCAGAAGGGGCCGGAACCTCAGTCATTCCAAGAATTGACGCAAGTTCTTCAGAAGCCTTGCCTCCCGTAGTCACTACGGTGTGACATAAAGGGAGCTTTTGCAGCAGAGCACAGATATCGGCCGGCTCGAGGATTTCCAGGAAATTGTCACTGGCGTTGTCCTTTCTGCGAAGGACCCTGGCCGCCGTGTCGTAGAATGCATATCCGGCCTTCCTGCAGAAAGCCACGATCTTTTCCCTGTCAAAAGACTTGCTACCGTCCTTCTACTCGAAATACGTCCTGTCGGAAAAATGTATCAGGCCCTGTATCCTCCAAAAGTCGTTTATCCAGTTGGGATAGAAGAATTCCATTGACCAGCGGGCCCTCGGCGGAGGAAAACTGCCAAGGAACAGGATGGTTGCATTCTCCGGAAGAAACGGAGGAAGAGGATGTGATTCGATTGTCATACGCTCTTGCAAAAATAATGAATATATTTGAGTATGGAATTGAGAAAAATCGTCATAGCAATCGATTCTTTCAAGGGATCGATGACATCGGCGGAAGCCGCGGACAGCATCCAAAACGCCATTCTGGATGTCATTCCGGACTGTGCCGTGGTGAAGATTCCGATGGCGGACGGAGGCGAAGGAACGCTTGAAGCCATCGCGTCAGATTCCGAAAAAATCAAACTGACTGTAAAAGGTCCTCTCGGAGAGGACGTATGTGCATCCTATGCCATCAAGAACGGCACGGCAGTGATTGAAATGGCCCAGGCCGCCGGACTGACTCTCGTTTCTCCGGAAAGAAGGAATCCGATGGAAACCTCAACCTTCGGCGTAGGCCAGATGATAATGGACGCAGGAGAAAAAGGCGTCAGGAAATTTCTCATCGGCCTTGGAGGAAGTTCTACCAACGATGCCGGATGCGGCATGCTAAGGGCGATGGGCTTTGATTTCGGAGTGGGAGACTTCCCTGCCGGAAAAGACCTCGCCCTGATTGAATCGGTGGACGAATCCGGGGTGCCCGGATGGCTCAGGGAGTGCGAATTCAGCATTGCCTGCGATGTGGACACGCCATTCTGCGGAGAAGACGGTGCAGCCTGCGTTTTCGCGCCCCAGAAAGGCGCTGACGAAGCCATGGTCGCCCGGCTTGACGGAGGATTATGGTCATTCGCAAAGGTCATTCTTAAAAAATACGGCAAAGACATAACACGCCTTCCGGGAGCCGGAGCCGCCGGCGGAATGGGAGGGACGCTGGTCGCCCTGCTTGGAGCAAGGATTCTTTCCGGTGTAGATGCCGTGCTTGATACCTCTGGATTTGACGACATCGTAAAAGGCTGCGACCTTGTCTTTACTGGAGAAGGCCGGATGGACAGGCAGACACCTATGGGCAAAGTCCCGTTTGGCGTGCTCAGGCGTTCTCACGGCGTACCGGTTGTTTCCCTTGCTGGAAGGATTGACGACTGCCCAGAGATGGGTTTTCTTCGCACCGTGGAGATATCGCCGAGGGACAATATTGAGGAATCAATGAAAAGCGAGGTGGCAAAGAGCAATTTATATAAGGCAACAAAAGGGATTTTGCTATCTTTGCTTAAATTTTAATGTATGCCCCAAAAAGAGAAGATTCAGGAGATGTTCGACGTGATTGCCACGGATTACGACCGTCTCAATCATATAATGTCGCTCGGCATTGACAAGACCTGGAGAAGCAGGGCCATCAAGCAGATTGCCGGCGCCAAGGTATTGGACATAGCCTGCGGGACAGGCGACTTCAGCATAGCCATCGCAAAGAAGACGGACGCTTCGGTAACGGGTCTTGACCTGTCCGAAGGAATGCTGAAGGTAATGGATGAGAAGGTCAGAAAGGAAGGCCTTCAGGACAGGATAAGTACGCTTCAGGGCGATTGTGAGAATCTGCCCTTCGAAGACTGTTCCTTCGACTGCGTAACGATCGGTTTCGGAATCCGAAACTTCGAGCACAGGGAGACGGCCCTGAGGGAAATCCTGAGGGTCCTCCGTCCTGATGGAAAACTCATCATCCTGGAACTGTCCATTCCTCAGAACCCTGTTATCAGATGGTTCTACAAATTGTATTTCTCCGGAATCACTCCGACAATAGGCGGATGGATTTCCGGGCAGAAATCAGCCTACAGGTATCTTCCGGCCTCAGTTATCGCCTTCCCACCAAAAGACCAGTGGATGAAGACGATGTCAGACTGCGGCTTCTCCGAGGTGAAGCACAAGGCTTTTACACTTGGAATCTGCAGGCTGTACACAGGAAGAAAATAAGATTTACCCTATACCCAAATAAATAATGAACAGACTGATTATTGCGGGTGCGGCAGTGGCCATCGCTGCCTGCAGCCCCAAAACCACCGTTGAGTGGAGAGAGGGACAGACCGATCCCCAGACGGGCAAGGCGCTTCAGACCCTTGTAATCCAGAATCCGCCAAAGAAAAGCGGATGGAGCATATGGCTCACCCAGTTCAAGATCAATGCGGAAATCGATTCCACCTCCGGCGCTGACCTGGAGTACTATGGCGGTTCTCTTTACAGGATTGTTCCCAAAGGAGAATATGGGGATTCCATTGTCTTGAAATACAGTACTTCTCCGCTCAGAAGACAGTCCTGGGCTCCGGAAGGATTCACCCTGGATATTCCTGGCAGGAAGGCAGTTTCAATTGATACGAAATACATATTCCAGCCAGCCCAGGCTATTGGGGCATTCAGTTACAACAAGGTGGCAATCAAGCCCTGGGACATGATTCCCGCCCTGAAGAAAGTCACCCTTACGGAAGACGGAGAAACCACGCTCGGGAAAATCGGAAAGACAGAATTCGTTTCCGGCCAGCAACCGGGATGGTACAGGATTACCCTTAACGGAGACATCCGCGTGGAGGCCTCCGACGAGGATGGAGCATATTATGCCGGAGTAACTCTCAACAACATCTCCGAGATGGCAGCCAGCGTCCCGAACATGGTCATTGAAGACTGGCCTGACCTGCGTTATCGCGGAATGATGCTGGACGTTTCAAGGCATTTCACTACAAAGAAAGACCTTCTTAAATTCATTGACATTCTGTCTCGATACAAGGTAAACTACCTTCACCTCCACCTTGGAGACGACGAAGGCTGGAGACTTGAGATTGAGGGGCTTCCGGAGCTCACTTCATTCGGTGCAAAAAGAGGCGTTCCCCAGGTCAGGGACGGCAAACCCGTTGAACAGGACTGCCTTCTCCCCTCTTATTCACTTGAAGCAGACAATCCCGATGCCCTTGCAAACGGATTTTACAGCAAGGAAGACTTTGCAGAAATCCTGAGATACGCCGCCACCCGAAGGATTACTGTCATCCCTGAATTCGACACTCCGGGTCACGCCCGCGCCGCAATCAAAGCGATGGAATACCGCTACAGGACAACGGGTGACGCGTCTTTTCTTCTGAGCGAAGAAACCGATACATCAAAGTATTCTTCTGTCCAGCACTACAGCGACAACGCCATAAATGTAGCTCTTGAATCCACGTACAAATTCATGTCGACTGTTATCGACGGAGTAAAACTCATTTACGGCATGGCCGGCGTAGAATGTCCCGAAATACATATAGGCGGAGACGAAGTGGCTCCCGGAGCATGGACCGGATCTCCCGCCTGCAGAGAACTCATGCAGAAGAACGGTTGGAAGGA
>CADBMK010000078.1 GCA_902795785.1 uncultured Bacteroidia bacterium
GGACTGTCCGTATTCAGGGAGATCTACAAACTTCTTCCTGACCAGGAGTATGTCTTCTATGCAGACAGCGCAAACTGTCCGTATGGTGACAAGTCCCAGGAAAGGATAAGGGAGCGCGGGGCTGAGATCACAGATTTCCTTATAAAGAAAGGTGCGCAGATTATCGTGGTGGCCTGCAACACGGCCACCGCTGCTGCCATCTCATACCTCAGGGAGAAATATGCTCCCCTGAAGTTTATCGGCATGGAGCCTGCCGTAAAGCCCGCAGCCCTCGGAACCAGGACAGGAGTCATCGGAGTCCTTGCGACAGCCGGCACGCTCAAAGGTTCAAAGTATCTCAAGACAAAGGGAGAATGGGAAGACAACGTTAAGATTGTCGAACACGTCGGAAAGGGGTTCGTAGAACTCGTTGAAAGCGGACAGCTGACCGGAGACGAGGCCGAGGCCACAGTCCGGGCAAGCCTGCAGCCGCTTCTTGACGAAGGCGCAGACACGATAGTCCTCGGATGCACCCACTATCCGTTCCTTATGGAGACAATCCGCAAGATTGCGGGAAAGGACGTAAAGGTCATCGACCCTGCAGGTGCGGTTGCAAGACACCTCATCTACGTAATGGTTCAGGAAAGGCTGCTTTCCGAGACCGAAGCCACGGAGGCCCTTGCCAGGATAGCCGGAGAGAACGTTTCCGAGCGTAAAGACGCAAAAATAGAACTCGTCTCTTCCGGAGACAAGACCATTCTTGAGAAAACTTTCAAAACCTTAATCTAATTTGGATTTTCCCAGCACGAAGTGCCAGAGAAGAACTCCTATGGAAACGGAAACGTTCAGGGAGTGTTTGGTACCGAACTGAGGAATCTCAAGTGAGAAATCAGATTCATCTACAACGTCCTGATCCACACCGGCAACCTCGTTACCGAAGATCAGGGCGTATTTTTTACCCTTTTCCGGACTGAAGCGGTCCAGTTTGACGGACCCTACTGTCTGCTCTACGGCCACTATCGTATAGCCCTCACCTCTGAGCCTTCTGACTACGTCAAGGGTGGAATCCACGTGCTCCCATTCAACGCTGTCCTCGGCGCCCAGGGCGGACTTGTGGATTTCCGCAGAAGGCGGCACGGCGCATATGCCGCAGAGGAAGATTTTGTCAACCTTGAAGGAATCGCAGCTGCGGAAAGCCGAGCCCACGTTGTGTGCGCTTCTGATATTGTCCAGGATAACGACAAGGCCCGAATCCGGGAGCGCCTTGTACGCTTCCGGATCCACACGGCCAAGTTCGATATTCAACAGTTTACGATCCTTCATATTGCAATTAAAGATCTGACCTTACTTCAAGGGTTGAGGTAGGATAATAGTGCTGGAGAATCTGCTCGTAGGTGTATCCGCTGTATGACATCACGGCGGCTCCAATCTGGCAGAGGCCTACTCCGTGACCCCAGCCGGCACCGAAGAGCGTAATCTTCTCCCACTCTACCTTCTTTTCATTTTCCCAGTCAGAGATTACCTTCTCAGCCGGAATCTCAACGCCGGCCTTGTCATAATACTTCACCACGAAGGCAGAGCTGTAAAGATGGCTCTCAGAGAGGAATCTTCTGATTATAAGCTCCTTGCCTATCACCTTGCTTCCGTTCTCTCCGCATACCTCAAGGCGTACCAGACGGGCTGAAACACTGCGCTCGACAGGCTTAAGGTAAACAATCTGTCCAAGTCCGAACATATTCTCGCTGCGACGCTCGAAAAGCTCGGTAAGGGCCTTCCTGTCATAAGAGACATTCCATCTGTAGAAAGCCTTTGTCTCCAGGTCATAGTCGTTGAGAACCTGTGAAAGGATGGAATTGTCCGTTGTGTTGCAGAATGAGGCAGGTGAGGCGAGAATCCACTTCTCAGCCTCGTCCTCACGCGTGAGGTCAGGGCTTGTGCTCTCCTCGGCAGTATCAGTGATGCCGATAAGGTAAGGATAATCCTTGTCGTCCCAGCATGCGCTGAACTTCTCCATCATACCGCCGCAGCTCTTTGAGAAGCGGGCGTCTACAATCTCGCCCTCGCTCATCATCACCTGTCCCCAGGTCTGGTCGATGGCAATCCTGACATTCTCGCCGGCCGCCATGGTCAGGCCCTGATAGCGCTGGCAATGATCATCGGCGCATACGTCAAAGTTCTTGTGGTCCGAGTGGCCGAACCACTTGACGTATTCTGAAGGGTTGCCCTGTGACTTGGCTGCAGCCGCTGCCACATTTCCGGCGTTGACATAGGTCGTGAGTTCCGGAACGTTGTTGATTGCAGGGCCCTGCACGGCAGGATCCTTCTTATCGTGTATCTGGGACATCACCCAAGAACGGGAGATGACTGAATGTGCCTTGAGGAATTCCAGGGTTGCGGATGACTTCATCTCAGATGAGATTACGCTCAGGAGATAGTCCTCCACGCCGATTACGTTCACCGCAGTGATCTTGCCGTCCTCGACGATGAATTTCAGGGAACCTGCAAATTTCTGGGTAACCTTGCGCTGCCAGTGGAAATCCACTCCGATGGTCACGCCATAGAGGATGAACGTAGGCTCGGCGAACATCGTGGAGCTGTTGTTGGCCCCGAAAACGAGTTCGTCATAGAGGGCTCCGTTGTAATTGATCTTGCCCTCCTGGTAAGTTACTTTCTGCTTGCCGGCTCCGTCGGAGATGATTTCAAATTCAATCTCCTTGCCGTTCATGATACCGACGCGGATGGTTGGCTGGGTTCTGGTAAGTCTGTTGGTGACTCCGTCAATTTTGTCCTGTGTCATTGTGTCTTCGTTTAGCATTTCAGTTAATAGTCTTGTATTGACCTTAATGTAGTCAGACTCTTCCGGAACAATAAAATAGCCCATCATGTCCACGCATCCCAGGCTCATCGTAAGATGGTCCGGACCCGTGGTAAAATAATGGCTGCTCTGATGTTTGTCACGCAGGATGACCACACAGCGGAATTCCTTTCCGGTGTACCATAGAATCGTGTTGAACCTGGTCTCCTTCTCGCCCTCGTTAACCGGTGAACAGTCCAGAAGACGATAGAAGAGTTTGGCAAGGGATTTCTGGGTTTCCGCCCTGAGAACGAATACTCCGCGGCAGTATTTATTGTACAGATAGAGTTTTGCTTCCTGAATTGAGGTAATGAACTTCAGGTCCTTACAGTCCGTGGTGTCCAGAAGACGGTCAACTTCCTTCTCCAGAGGGAGATTTCCCTGAGGAAAGCCCTGGAAATGCATATGGTCCGGAGCGGAGGCTCCGCTGAACGGGCCGTTGTACATCACCGTGTAGCCGTCCCAGGTCTTCACCATATCCGTCATGTCTGAGAAACGGTGCCAGATTGACTGGGGGGTGTGATGGTCGGCAGAAATGACGATATGCCCAGGGAAAACCGGGTAAGGATTGACGGTTACCTGATATTTTCTGTCTTTTCTTCCCTCGAATACGAAATGCATCTGCTCCTTAGGACGGTTCTCCTCACAGAGGAAGCAGGCGCGATTCCTGATATAGTCGGGATCGATGTTGGCAGTGGACGACTTGATTCGTCCCGGATTGTGCTGAAGCACTACCTCCAGGCCTCCGATATTGAGCGTGCGGGTCTGCGCGCTTTTCAGAGCCCTGAATGACGCGGCCGTTTGAGGCCAGGATGACAGCTGTTTGCCAAAAAAGTTGTCTAAATCCTTATTCATTTATTATCATTGGGTTAAAGGAGGGATTCAAGGGTCTTGCGGATCATCTTGAATTCCCCCTCAAAATTCGGTGTCAAAATATTCTTTCCTATGGTCTGGTCAATTTCCTCCATAGACCAGTAGCGTCCCTCGGACACCTCGTCCGGATCCGGATGAAGTGCGAAATTGCAGCCGACGGCGGCAAACACACTGACCATCTCCTTCTCAATCCCAGATTCAAACTCATAGGTATCGATATAAATCGGGTTGAAATCGTAAAAGCCAAGTTCCTCGGACGCCTCTCTCATAAGGGCCTCCTCAATGCTCTCACCGTAGTCCACATGACCGCCCACCGCAGTATCCCAGCGTCCCGGAAGCAAATCCTTGCTCATGGAGCGCTTCTGGAGATACAGTTCTCCGCTGCGGTTGAGGATATGCAGATGAACCACCGGATGGAGGGGCTTGGCCCCGCTGTGGCAATAAGACCTCGTAGCCTGACCAATCACGATACCGTTCCCGTCAATAACAGGCAGTTTCTCACCGTTCATGACGATGGAATTCGACGGCGAGTCTGCCGTCGGCTTCGGGACTTCCGGTGCGGGATATGGAGGGTAAACAAGGTCGAACATCAGAGTGCAAAATCAATTTCCGCCACAAACGCCGCCTTGCCGGCAGCCCTGCCTTCTACGGTGCAGACAATCCTGCCCGCCTCCTCGCGGCAGAACCTGTAAAGGCTGACCGTCTCGCCTGAAGTAGTCTCCTTGTTGAAGTTAATCCTCACGGCAAGCACATTGTGGTCAAAGGTGATAGAAGGGTCGATGGCATTCATCGCCCAGACAATATAGCGAGCGTTGTTGGTATGTCCGATAAAATCAAGATCGGAATAGCCGACAACGTGGTCTTTCACGAACTCAGGCTCAACGCCGCGGGGCATGACAACCTTTGGTGCGCGCTCTTCGATGGCGTCGTCCAGGCACATGGATCCCGGAGGCACCAGTTTTTCACACTCATCGCTTCTGACCATCCTTCTTGTCTCCACATCGATTACGAGCCAGGAACTTGTTCCCACGATTGCAGGAGTGCCGTCCTCGTAAAGAAGGCGGAAATCACGCAGGGCGAAGAGTCCGTCAACCCCCTTGTGCCAGGTCTGAAGTTTGAGGGAATCCCTCCACTTAGGCGTGTTTATGAATCTGTATTCAAATCTGGAAAGAACCCAGGCGGTATGATGTTTCTGAAGGTCATCATATCCGAAGCCAAGATAAGTGGCGGCCAGATAGGCCATCTCCTGGGCGTGGTCCATGAAGGCGCTCGGTTTCATGAAAAACCTGGAATCGGCATCGTAACAGGGAACGATAAATTCCGTTTCGTATTTATTATCAGATGTAAATACTCCGTTCTGTTTCATATTGGAGCAAAAGTACGTAAAAAATTGTTATTTTTGCGATATTATCTAATCGCATAATGGAAACAAAGAATCTAACTAAATCACCCTGGTGGTGGGTACCGACCCTCTATTTCGCTGAAGGAATCCCCTACTTCATCGTAAACAACATCTCCGTGATGATGTTCACAAAGATGGGCGTACCGAACGGAGCAATGTCGTTCTTCACCACACTACTCTATTTCCCATGGTTCTTGAAAGGCATCTGGAGCCCTATCGTCGACGTCGTGAAGACAAAAAGATGGTGGATCGTCACAATGCAGATTCTCATGACTGCAATGCTCGTAATGCTTACCCTGACCCTTCCGAAACCTTCGGATGAACTCATAGCAGCGCAGGGAACGCCTGTGGGAATGTTCTGGTTCACCCTCATCCTATTCATCGTGGCGGCTTTTGCTTCGGCAACCCACGACATCGCAGCCGACGGCTACTACATGCTCGCCCACAGCCAGAGCAGCCAGGCAGCCTTCATCGGTATCAGAAGTACATTCTACAGAATCTCCTCAGTCTTCGGACAGGGAATTCTCGTATTCATCGCCGGTCTTATTGAAAGAAACACAGGAAACATTCCTCTCTCATGGCAGATTACGCTCGGAGTAGGTGCCGTCACCTTCTTCCTCGTAACCCTCTACCACACCTTCACCCTGCCTAGGCCGGCTGAAGACAAGCCAAGAGTCAGCTCCGACAGCGGGAGCAGCACGGGAAAGGAACTCCTCAACTCATTCAAGACCTTCTTCACCAAGCCTGGATGCCTTCTGGCAATCGCATTCATGCTCCTTTACCGTCTTCCTGAGGGCTTCCTCATCAAGATGTGCCAGCCGTTCCTCGTTGCATCTACCGAAAACTTCGGAGGTCTCGGTCTGGGCACCGACGTAGTCGGCATCGTTTACGGAACAATCGGAGTTCTCGCCCTCCTCGCCGGCGGAATCCTCGGAGGTGTATTTGCATCAAAGGTCGGCCTCAAGAAGGCCCTCTGGCCAATGGCTGCCTGCATGACGCTTCCTTGCCTGACCTTCGTATATCTGGCCGTATTCCTCCCTACCAACCTCATAGTGATCAGCGTCGCCATTGCTATCGAGCAGTTCGGCTACGGATTCGGATTCACGGCATATATGCTCTATATGATGTTCTTCTCCGAAGGAGAATTCAAGACATCACACTACGCAATCTGCACCGCCTTCATGGCCCTGAGCATGATGCTTCCGGGCTTCGTTGCAGGCTACATCCAGGAAGCCATCGGATACGTGAACTTCTTCTGGATGGTAATGGTCTGCTGCATCGCAACAATTTGTGTCACGATTTTTGCAACGAAGAAGGTGCCTGCTGATTACGGCAGAAAATAAACACTTGTTGTCATGAAAAGGATAAGACTGATTGCAGCGGCACTCTGCGCCGTCACCACCCTCAGTGGATTCACTGACCGCAAAGATTACGAAACCAATCTGCTCAAGGAGGCAGTTGCATCATCAGACGCATCCTCAAACGTGGTAGTTTCCCCAAGAAGCGCAGGAGAAGCCCTCAGCATGCTTGCCGAGGGAGCCGGCGGCAGTACCAGGGACGAGATAATCGCCACTCTGGGAGACTCGCTCTATGGCAGGATTCCCGAGGTTAAGGGAATAACCCTCAAATCAGCCAATTCCGTCTGGATAAGGAAAGACCTTGACCTCAAAAAAGCCTACGCCAGAACACTGTGCAGGAAATACGATGCACAGGCCTACCGCCGCAGTTTCTCGGCCCCCGAAACCGTCGGACAAATCAACCTCTGGTGTTCAAAGCACACCAACGGCAAGATTCCTTCCATAATCAACCGGATAAGCCCGGAGAGCGTCCTGTTCCTTATCAACGCAATCTATTTCAACGCAAACTGGGACGATCCGTTTGACGAGGCCAAAACCCGCGAGGACGTTTTCCACGGAGCCCAGGACCTGAACAGGAAATTCATGCACGCAAAGAAATGGTACGACTATATGGAGACCGACAAATCACAGATAGTGGTACTGCCTTATGCGGGAGGCCGCTTTGCCATGACAGTCATCCTCCCGAAGGAAGGCTGCGAGCAGGAATACGAGGTGGATTACACTCAGCTCCGTCAGGAGCAGATACGTCTGAGCCTTCCTAAATTCAAGGTGGAGACAACCCTTGTCATGAACGACATTCTCAAGAACATGGGCATTCGCAGGGCCTTTTACGCAGGCGCTGATTTCAGCAGGATCACTTCGGCACCGGTTGCAGTGGACAAGGTTCTGCAGAAATGCTACATTGACGTATCCGAAAAAGGCACGGAGGCCGCAGCCGTAACAATGATAGAGATGAGGCTGACATCCGCAGGACCCGGATACGACACCTCGAAGGTCATGAACGTCAACAGACCTTTCGTATTCAAAATAACAGACCTTAACACGGGCGAAGTCCTCTTCGCCGGAAGAATATCTGACCCAAAACAGAATTAAAAATGAGTATAAAATCTATCGCAACAGCGGCCCTTGGCCTGCTGTTCTCAGTTTCACTTATAGCCGCGCCTAAAGTAAAGGTGGGCATTGAAGTTCTCAGGGACCGCGGTTTCGAAGGACTTCAGGGCAAGAAGATCGGACTCGTAACAAACCCGAGCGGAGTTGACAGCCAGCTCAACTCTACCATCGACATCCTCAACTCAGCCCCGGGCGTGGAGCTAAAGGCCCTCTTTGCCCCTGAACACGGAGTGCGCGGAGACGCCTATGCTGGAGACAAGGTGGACAACGCAGTTGACCCTAAAACAGGCGTGAAAGTCTATTCCATCTTCGGAAAGTACAGAAAGCCTTCTCCAGAGATGCTGGAAGGGCTTGACGTGATGGTTTATGACATCCAGGACATCGGCAGCCGCTCATACACCTTCATCAGCACACTTGGCCTCATAATGAGAGCCTGCGCGGAGAAGGGCATCGAGGTAATGGTGCTGGATCGTCCAAATCCTCTCGGAGGAAACAAGATTGAAGGAAGCTACGTTGAAGACGGATGCTACAGTTTTGTCAGCGAGTTCAAGATTCCTTATATATATGGTCTTACGGTAGGAGAACTTGCCCTTCTTCTCAACGAGGAAGGACTCAACTGCGGAGAGAAAGGCAACGAGGAGCCGCTTTCTTGCAAGCTCACCGTTGTGCCAATGGAAGGCTGGAACAGAAAGATGACCTATGACAAGACAGGTCTTCCATGGATTCTTCCTTCACCTAACATCCCTTCAGAGAAATCAGCCCTCTACTACCCTACTTCCGGTATTCTAGGAGAATTCCAGGGATACCTCAACATTGGTGTGGGCTATACTCTTCCATTCCAGGTGTTTGCAGCCGAATGGATGGACGCCGACGCCCTCAAGGCGGAACTCGACTCATACAACCTTCCGGGCATCGAATTCAGGGTTATTCACTTCAAGCCTTTCTGGGGAGCCGATGCATCAAAGCTCATCCACGGAGTGCAGTTCTACTTCTCAGACTGGGAGGCGGCCGAGCCTACGCTGGTAAACTTCTACGTAATGCAGGCCGTAGGCAAGCTCTATCCTGAACGCAATCCGTTCAATCTCTCTAAGGCAAGGAACGATATGTTCGATAAAGTTTGCGGTTCAACACATATCCGTGAAGCATTCTCAAAGGATCTCAAGGTTGAAGAAATAGCCGAATATTGGAGAAAAGATAACGAGGCTTTTAAACTTTTGTCCAAGAAGTACTATCTATACAAGTAAACCAAACAGGAAACAGATATGAAAACAAACATGACGCTCGCTACTTTGTTCCTAGGGACAATTTTAGCACTGACCGTGCCTGCCACGGCCAACGCCCAGACAAGCCGGGCATCCGGAACTTCATACAGATCCAATTCGACCAAGTCGGAGACGACCAAGAGCACTGCTACCGTCAAGGCTCAGAGTCATAACAATAATGACAGGAACTCCAACACACGTTCTACGCCATATAACTCCAGGGCTAACCACGACAAGCAGCACCGCCAGAATCACGATCAGGCCAACCGTCCATCCAACCCGCCGGCACATCATAACCCGGCTCCGGTTCATCATAACCCGGCTCCGGGTCATCATACCCCTGCACCGGCGCATCACAATCCTGTACATCACAATCCGGCACACCGTCCGGCACCCGCTCCAAGGCATCACGATATGCCAAGGTCAGTGGCTTTCCGCTCAAACGGACACTACAACAACACCCCGTACCACGGAAGACACTACAGGGACGACTACAGAATCGGCCGCAGGATCAATAGACTTCCAAGCCACTACAGGACAGTCAACCACAGAGGCGTGAGATACTACTACTATGATGGCATTTACTACCGTCCATACGGCAATTCATATGTCATCGTACGTCCTCCTTACGGAGTCACACTCGCAAGCGCAATCATTAATACAGGACTGTATCTGGTTGATTTCGCCTTCTATTCAGAAAGGACATCAAGATTTGTCAGCTCGCAGAGGCTTGCACGCGAACTTGGACTCAGGCAGTCATACGCATATTCAGACGAAGAGTACTTCTATGAGGACGGTATCTACTACATCCTTAACTCCAGAGGAGAATACGTATCCATCGTTCCTCCTGCAGGAGCGCTCGTAGGAGAACTCCCTTATGACGCCACAAGGATTGTCCTCCGCGGATATGAACTCTACCAGGTGGACGATACCATCTACAGACTCACCTCTTACGACGGTCAGCCTGTATTCGAAGTCCTCGGACAGAGATACTAGAAGAGATTATAAAGCCGGATTATAGCGGCAGACGCGAATTCCGTTTGTCGCATAATCCGCTAAAGATTCAGATTCAAAGACAACTTTCTTCTTGCCGTATGAGGCATGAATGAAATGCATTTCTCCCTTTTCGTCCTCACAGGCGATGGCAACATGGGCAAGATCCAGTCCGTCACGCGGAGAGATGAAAGCGATGATATCGCCGCTGTGAATCTGTGAAATCACCTCAGGCTTACGAAGATTTGCCTGACTTACATAGAAATAAGGAGTCTGAGCTTCAATATGCTTCTCCATTGACTTAATCCTGGCCTGACGGTCAGGATTATTCTTTAACTGGACATAGGTGTCCGTATGGGTGCTCATATAGAAGAACGGCTGGTCAAACTGCTCGCCGATCTCTCTGGAGAACTCCCTTACGATACCGTTGGTCTGGTTCTGGAGAATCCACTCGGATGTGTAATGAATCCTGGAAGTATAGTCTTCCACCTTTCCAAGGCGGTAACGCATGTTCCTGATATTGTTGCAGAGGGTCTCGTAAGATGGTTCCGCCTTTCTGACGGAAGGCTCATCTCGGAGACAGAAATGCTCTCCGTCACCGGCCTGAACAATCTCATAGCCCTTTACGGTAAGGGCAAAGCAGGAACTGAGTTCCACGAAAAGGATGCAGTCCGTCTTGTCAAGATAGACCTGAAGCTGCTCAGGCTCGGTCTCGAGGGATGCCCAGATATACTGGGTACCGAGGAACTGCTTTGCAATCTTCACCACGAGTTCAGGCATAGGCAGGGACGCATCATCCTTGACTGCGGAGTAAACCTTGTCAAAGATCTGACGGTTCACCTCTTCCTGATTGGGAAGATGGATGTCCTTAGGGGCCACATTCTGGGCGAAAAGGCCTGAGATGAAGGAAAGGGTTAATGCAATAGCAAACAGAAGGGCGATTATTTTCTTCATATTGATGGGGATTTACAATTCCAGGAGAGTCACAACGCCGTCCATTGTGGAAGCGAGGATATGGAGTTTGGAACCCGCAGACCAGATCTGCATAGGGTTCACGAGGGCAACCGAGATCTTATGGATCCAGAGCAGGCTTCCGTCCTTTGCGGAAAGGGCAATTATGTTACCTTTATCCGTAGGGATGAAAAGAATTCCTTCCTTTTCCACAAGAGGAGTCGGAGATATCTCGTATTTGGTATAGTCATTCACCTGCCAGGTCTTGAGTGAATCCGAAATCTGGCCGTCGGCATCGAGGTTGTCGGCAGGAACGGCTGCAGAGAACTTGTAAGCCTTGCTGAACATAGTCTTTCCATAGACATTGAGTCCGTCCTCGGAAAGACCGATGGCCTCACGTCCGCCGTCAACCCTGAAGAGGAACTTGCCGGTGGCAGCATCCAGGGCATAGATTTTTCTGTTAGGGATGGCCACGAAGATGCGTCCGCAGGACTTCACCGGAACACAGGCCGCAGGAGAATACATCCTGGATGTACCAGGTGTTTCCCAGGTCCACTGAAGGGCGCCTGTCTCAGGATCAAGAGAATAGAGGGTCCTGCCCCAGGTGCCGAACACAACCTGCTCGTCATCCACCAAAGGAGTGCTCTCCACGAAACCCTGCACGTTTCTATATTCCCAGATAAGACGGCCTGTAGAGAGGTCCAGACAGCGGAACACTCCGTCCGAGCCTCCGATATACACCTTATTGTTCCTGATAAGAGGGGAAGCCACCACACTTTTGTCTGTCCTGAAAGACCAGAAAAGCTTGCCGCTTCTTGAATCAATGCAATATATCTTGCCGTCTGTACATCCAAAGACAAGATTCCTGTCCGATACGGCAGGAGTTGAAAAAATCTTGCCCGGGAACTGCTTGGTCCACATCTGCCGTCCGTTCTTGACAGAGATGCATCGTACATATCCGGACGCCGTGGTGTACCACGCGCGGTCGGCGTCCATCGCAAAACCGGCCACGATATTGGCGTTGTCGCTGAACTTCCAGACCTGCTTTACGGAAGGATACTTCTCGTTCACATCGTATCTTGTCCATGGATAATCGGCAGGAAGTCCGTTCTTGTCATAGGACACGGTATCCTTAACCGGAACAAGGTCTTTCTCGTACCAAGGTGTGAAAAGGACGTATGAACCGTGGGAGAATACCCTGCGCTCCTGCAGTTTGATATGGTCGTTTTCCAGGGTTACGATATTGTATCCGGGGAAGTTGCCGGAAGGAAGGGAAGAACGGCCGAGAACGCCCGGAAGTCCGGAATAGTTAAGCACCACGTTGTTGTGCCAGTGTCCTCCGATAACCTGACGCACTCCTATCCTCTTCAATTCCCTTACGTTGTCAAAATAGTTGAGGACAGAGGAATCCTGAGGATAGTGGTTGATGAAAATTGTCTTCTGACCGGCCGGAAGGTTCTTGAGCCATACTGAAGTCTCCCTCGGGAGAAGGGCCGGCGCCATCCTCATATCCGGGCCGCAGTTGCAGCCGAGGAATCTCCATCCGCCTGCCTCGAAGTTGAAATTCTCATAGCCGAAAACCCTCTTGAAAGTGTTGCATCCGCTCTCAGACCACTTGGCATCGTGGTTTCCCGCTACGATATAGTATTTAACCCTGAGTGAATCGATTACGTCTTTTGCCGCAGCAATCTCCTCGTCCGTTCCGAAATCGGTAATATCGCCGCCGAAAATGACAAAGTCAATGTCATCCTGGGAATTGATATCACGTATCACACTCCTGAGTCCGTCAACGGCCGGGGAGCCGATGCTGAGGTGTGTGTCGGTAACAAAGGCGAACTTCACCGGCTTTTCCTGCGCCGAAGCTCCTAAGGCAAGTGCAAGAATGGCCGCTGCTGCAAAAAATCTCTTCATAATCAAGGTGTTATATCTTTTCTATGTCTGTGGTTTTAATCCATCCCTGTCTTCCGTCGGCAATCTCAATGTTTATCCACTCGCCAACCTCATCGAGGACCTTTACCTTGGTTCCCTCGTGGAGAATGAAAAGGTCTTTGGATCCTTCTGATGCAGGAGAACTCTTAACCGATGAAACAGGCAGCATCACTATTGCCTGGTCAGCCTTGCCGGCCTCGTTTTTCTGCCAGAGGGAAAATCCCATACTGAATACCAGCAGCACGAGAACTACGATGGCTGAATAGAAGCTGACGCGACGGATTGACGGATTCAAAGATAGCAAGAATACCAGCGTTCCGGCAACAAATGCAGCCAAAAAAAGAAGGGAAAGAACGGCCCAGGCATTGGATCCCAAAAGCCAGCACATCTTGCGGACTGCAGTGCTGAGGATAAACTCAGGGACAGCGTCAATCCTGTCCTGGACGGAATTCTGCGCAAACTCCAGGTTGAACCTTGCATCGGAGAACGAAGGGTTCAGCTTAAGGGCCTTCTCATAGTAGAGGACGGCGCGTCCAGTCTCGCCGCACTTGAAGAAGGCGTTGCCAAGGTTATAATACAAAACGGCGGACTGAACTCCGTCAGCCGAGATTGTATTCCAGGCCCTGGCTGCTCCGGCATAGTTTCCGGCGGCATAAGCCTCACATCCTGCATTCCAAAGGGAATCGGCCGGAGATGCGGCTTCAGCCTTCATTACGCCGCTGAATGCCAGAAGTGCAACAAGCACCGTAACGACTTTCGAAGTATGTGTACCTTTTTTCATACACGAATCTATAGAAGAAATGGTTTTGACAGCGGCCTCATAGTGGGCATTCATAGCCTCGTGGCCGGCGTCAGGAGAATATCTTGCAAATTCGCAGGCATCGAGAAGGCCCACGAAGTCGGCCACCAGGGTCTCGGCCACGCCCTTTGAGGAAAGTCCGGCCGCAATCCTGTCCTTGCTCAGGTCTGCCGCATTCATATTCAGTTTGTCGGCCACATAGCCTAGAAGGGCCTTGTGCAACTCCTCATAGAAGGCAGAATACAGATTCTTTGCAAGGTATCCTTCCGCCTCCTTGAGACGTCTGAGAGCCATCTTGGTTGCCCTGCGGTTCTTGGTGCCGGCAACATCGGCCCTGCGTACGGCCATATACTTCACGCAGACGAGGGCGGAAACGCCGCCTGCAACGATAATGAAGAAAAGTACCCAATAGCCCACGCCGCCGATGAAGAAGGACGTTCCCTTCCTGAAAGCAGGGGCCTTGGTGGAAATGTACCTGATATCGTCTCCAAGATTCTTGACGCCCTTCTTGGCAACGCCTGAAGGGATAATGTCCTGAGATGCCACCGCCTCTGAGCCTGAGCCCTTCAAGACCTTGAGTTTAAGGGTATCCGTCCTGAGGGTGACATATTTTCCAGAATTAATATCGTAATATGAATACTCCAACGGTCCTATGATAAATTCACCGGCGCTGCGCGGGATGAACGGGAACTCGAAGGTCTTTGAGCCTGAAGTTCCGCCTGAGCCGGCATCCGTATTCTGCTCTGCCTTGGAATCATAGACCTCGAAATCAGGAGGGAAATTCACCTTCGGAGCCTCGAGAAGGGCCACATTGCCCTTTCCTGAAATCCTGACCTTAAGAGTTCCGGCATCATTCGCCCTGAGTGAATCCGCATTCACCGAGGCTTCCATCCTGAACGAGCCCACACCGCCTCCGAATGAAGCCGGTGCGCCGGCAGGAAGGCTGGACACGTGGACGTTTATCGCCGGGGTAGTAATCCTCTTACGGATAGTGCGGTGGTCATCCTGGAAGAAACTGTCGAATATGCTGTTTGAGGAGGTGTTGTTAACCCTCACGTTGACAAGACAGACAAGTTCAGCAGGCTCAATGGTAATGGTTCCCACCTGCTGAGGAATAAGCACGTAGGAGCGAAGAACGGCAACATCGTAGATGGTATTGCCGACATTCTCCCTATGGAATTCAATATTTGTAGGAGTATATGTCTCCTGGCTCCAGAAGCCGTTGAACGTAGGGAACTTTGCGTTCTCGAAGCCAGCGATGTTCACCTTCTGATACAGTTTCAGCGTGGCGGTAACAGGCTCGCCCACAACCACCTTGGTGCGGCTGAGACTGAGTCTCATAAAGATGTCCTGGTTGTTCACATCCCCCGTCCTTTCGGAAGAAGAAGACGATGTGGACGAAGAATGGGATGACGATGAGGCGTTCTGGCCTACCACCTCAATCTTGACAGGGGAAGAGGTGATGGTCCTGCCCTTGATTACTGCCGAAGCGGCCGGAAGAGTGAGGGTTCCTGTCTTACGAGGTATGAGGATGTACGTATAGGTACTCTGGGAACTCTTGCTCCTCTTGCCGTTGATGATCTGGATACTTGTGGAACTTCCCCTCTGAGGGCCCCACATAAGCTGGAAATCATCTCCCTGACTCCAGGAGAAGTCTGAAGCCTGATTCTCACCCTCGATGATGAAGGTGACATTGAACTGTTCATCCGAAGCCACAAGATTAGGAGCCTCCACCCGGATGGTATTCTGGGCGCTCAAAGATAACGCGGCGAGGGCCGCAATTATGACTGCTGCAATCTTCCTCATAATTTCTACCAGTTCTTGTCTTTCTGTCTTGATTTAAGGACGGCGGCTTTTTCCTTGTTCACCTTGTCCTGAGTTTCCTTTTCCTTGGCCTGAATAGCCTGAAGCATCTGCTGGGCCTGCTGAGGTGAAATCTTCGGCTGGGCACCCTGCTGCTGATTCTGATCCTGGTTCTGTTGATCCTGGCTCGGATTCTGCTGATTCTGGTCCTGATTATTCTGATTTTGGTTGTTCTGATCCTGATTATTCTGATCCTTGTTATTCTGGTCCTTGTTGTTCTGGTCCTGATTATCCTGATTCTTATCGTTCTGGTTCTTGTCGTTTCCGCCTCCGCCGTTCTGATTGTTCTTCAGCATTTGCTTGGCGTAGGCGTAGTTTTCCTTGGCGTCAAGGTCCTCAGGATTGATCAGAAGGCTCTTTGCATAGGCCTCCGCAGCCTTATTCCAGTCCTTTTTCTGGACAGCGGCGTTGCCCACGTTGTACCAGTAATCGGCGCCGTGGCCCGAAGCCGTGGCAGTCTGGGAAATCTTGTCGTAATACTTGGAAGCCTCATCCCAGTTCTGAAGCTTATACATCGTATTGGCCAGGTTGTAGTTGGCCGCAACGGAAGTGGAATCCTTCACGAGGGCCTTCCTGTACCAGATATCGGATTCCTGAAAGCGTTCCTTTTTGAAACGGCGGTTGCCCGCACGGACATCGTGACGGTCCGCCGGGGCCTGGGCAAAAGCCGACGCAGCCAGAAGCAATCCGGCCGCAAGAAGGACAATATCTTTAATTCTTAATCTCATTTCTACTTTCTCCGAAACAAACTGTGCTTCGATTTCTTCTCTCCCACAAGCATTTCAAGCACAAAGAAACCCAGGGCTATTGCAAAGAAGTACATAAACTGCTCGTCATACTCCTCGAAAACCATAGACTCGTGCTCCTCCGCATCCATCTTCCTGATGGAATCAATAATAGGATTGAGTCCGAATTCCGAGTTGGAAGCGTGCACATAGGCTCCCCCGCCCGCCTCGGCCACGTCGCGGAGGATTTGCTCGTCAAGTTTGGTAACGACGATATTGCCGTCCTTGTCCTTGAGGAGTTCCCCGTTTACAGGAATCGGCTGGCCTTCGGTTGAGCCTACACCGATAGTATATACTTTGATTCCCATCTCGGCAGCCGTCTTTGCTGCGCTGACAGGATCGTCTTCGTGGTTCTCTCCATCCGTAATGACGATGATGGCGCGGCTGTTCTCGCTCTGGGCGCTGAAGCCCTTGGCGGCGGTGGTGATGGCATCGCCCATAGCCGTTCCCTGAACCGGGATGGAAGCGGTAGAAATGGACTTCAGGAACATCTTGGCAGAGACGAAGTCAGTGGTGACAGGAAGTTGGACGAACGACGTTCCGGCAAAGAGGACAAGGCCGATGCGGTCTTCCTTCAGTTTGTCCACAAGCCTTGCGATGGAGAGTTTGGCCCTCTCCAGACGGCACGGACTGAAGTCCTCGGCAAGCATTGAGTTGGAAACGTCCAGGACTATCATAATCTCGGCTCCGCTGGACTTGTGTTCCCTGAGTTTGGCACCCATCTGGGGCCTTGCCAAACCTATTGCAAAGAAGAAGAAGGCTATGCTGAACAGGATGGTCCTGACCCAGCCCTTCGCCTTGGAATATGACGGCATCAGTTCCTTCACCAGGGCCTCGTCGCCGAAACGCTGGACGCGCCTGCGGTGCCCGATTACCTTTACCACGTGAAGGATAATGAAAACCGGGATAAGCAGCAGAAGGAGGAGGAATTTTGGATTTGCAAGATATATCACGGTAACCTCCTTATTATAAATGTGATGAGAACTTCAAGAAGTAGGCACACAAGGGCAGCCACTCCAAACGGGAGATAGAGGTCCTTGTAGATTGGGAAACTGTCCACCGTAGTCCTTGCCTTCTCAAGTTTGTTGATCTCGCTGTAGATCTGTGACAGTTTGGTATTGTCGGTTGCACGGAAATACCGTCCACCGGTAGCCGTGGCGATATTGGAAAGCAGTTTTTCGTCTATCTGCACCTCAACGTTCTGCATCTGAACGCCGAACGGGGTCATCACAGGGTAAGGTGCCGTTCCGTTGGCGCCGACGCCAATGGTGTAGACCCTGATTCCATAAGTCTTGGCAATCTCGGCCGCGGTCTCAGGGGATATCTCTCCCCTGTTGTTCACACCGTCGGTGAGGAGGATGATCACACGTCCCTTGGCATTGGAATCCTTGATTCTGGCCACAGCAGTTGCAAGTCCGTTTCCGATGGCTGTACCGTCCTCGATAAGATCGGTGCTGATCTCCTTCATCAGGTTGATAAGCGTGGCGCGGTCCGTGGTAAGAGGACACTGTGTATAGCTTTCACCGGCAAAAACCACGATACCGATACGGTCTGACGGCCTCTGGGCGATGAACTCTATGGCGATGTCCTTGCTGGCGCTGATTCGGTCAGGAGTGAAGTCGCGGGCAAGCATACTCGTGGACACATCCATTGCCATGACGATGTCGATACCCTCTGAATCGACGCGGTCATACTGTGAAGAAGAGCGCGGACGGGCAATTGCTATGATAATCAAAACGAGGGCTATAATCCTCAGGGCAAACGGGATGTAATGAAGGACGGCCTGCACCCTGTTCACGGATGACAGCCATGGGGCGGCGGTAGAGACCCTCATATGAGGCTCACGTCCCTTCAAAACCAGATAAACCCTGTGCAATACCAGAAGGGCCGGTATCACAAGAAGGAAAAGCAGTTTTGGATA
>CADBMK010000079.1 GCA_902795785.1 uncultured Bacteroidia bacterium
ATCGGGAAAGTCGTACACGACCAGCTCCCTCTGAATTCCCCCAGGGCCGGAAGGCAGCAAGGGTAGGAGGTCGTAGCGGTGCGATGTACTAAGCTTTCCCTTTTTTCGTATCCTCAAGCGTCACGAACGACGCCTCAACGGGCTGGGCGCCCGGGTGGAACTTGGGATTGAGTTTCCTTACGGTCACCTTGAGGGTAAGGATATAAGGATAGGCCTCACGGAGGGCCTTGATTATCTCGGCGGCTACGTGTTCTATCATCCTTGCGGGCCTTGCCATCACCTTCTCTATTATCTCATAGGCTTCGGCATAGTTAAGCGTGTCCGAAAGGTCATCCGTCCGGCCCACCTTTTCCATATCTATCTCCGCGCTGAAGTCAACGAGGAAGTCGTTGCCATTGATCTGCTCCTCCTCGTAGTATCCGATTTTTGCCTTTTTGAAGGACATTCCCTGAAGGCCTATAGTTCCTTTTTTCATACCTCTAAGATTATTTTTTACCCAAAAGGAGGAAGACGCAAGGGCGCTTTCCAAGTACCGGCACCTGCTTTTTCCAGTCAGAGACCTTCTTGGTCCTGATGTAGGCGTCCGGCATGGTTATGTTGCAGGCCAGGGTGATGCGGGTGTCGGCCTTGCAGAATGACAGCAGGTCGGCAAGCATCTGGTCGTTGCGGTAAGGGGTCTCTATGAAGATCTGCGTCTGGTTCTCCACCGCGGAGCGGCGCTCGATGGCGGAAATAGCCTTTCTGCGCTCGTCGGTCTTAGCGGGAAGATAGCCGCAGAAGGCAAAGCTCTGGCCGTTGAGTCCGGAAGACATCAGGGCCATCATAAGTGATGACGGGCCCACGAAAGGCACCACCTCTATGTTTTTCTGATGGCACAGGGCAACGAGCCTTGCGCCCGGGTCGGCCACTGCCGGAAGGCCTGCTTCGGTGATGAGGCCAACGTCACGTCCGTCATTGAAAAGGGCCGCCATTGCGTCCACTTCCCTGTCTGCCGTGTGCTCGTTGAGTTCGTGGAACTCCAGTTCCTGGATATGTCCCTTCATTCCCGCTGAAGAGAGGAAGCGCCTGGCTGTGCGGACTTCTTCCACCACATAGCAGCTGAGACGGGATATGGTCTCGAAGAGCGGGGCCGGAAGGACCTCGCGGGGGTCGTTGTCTCCAAGAGGAGTCGGGATGAGATATAATTTTCCTGTTGCCATTATTCTATGATTATCGTCTTTTTCTTCACCGGAGGAAGAGTGCGGGCCGCCGCCTCGCGCTTCTTGCGTGAGATGAAGATGCTCTGGACCATCTCCTTGAACGTGTTGAATTCCCTCTGATAAGTCACACCAACGCCGTTGCGCTGGGAGTTGTCCAGGTAGTTGGTGTAGTCGTCAGCGGAATGTGAGAAGAGATTGAGGCGGAACTGGCCGCTCTTGTTCAACTTGACGTCAATGTCAAGGTTGCCCACCATCTCCGTTCCGGACGATGTATACTCGCGGTTGCCCACGTTGCCGTTGACGATGACCCTGTTGTTGAAGAGGGCCGTTGAGACAGCCACGTCGAATATGTTGTTGCCGCTCTGCTCGTTCTGGCTGTAGTTGAGACCAAGGTCCAGCGGGATGTCCAGTTTCTGCATGATGTTGTTGAGCTGGCTGCTCATTATCTGGGAAACGTTCGAGAAGAGGATGTTGTTGTTATTGGTAATTCCTGACTGCTCATCCGGGAAGAAATTGCCCGTGACAAGCAGGTAGATGAACTGCTTCTGAATCTTGTCCTCGGTGTTGAGGGCGCTCTCTACCTGTGACTTGGTGGTAGGGTCGAGGTCCGGGATGTTGATGGCGAAGTTCACCCTCGGGTCCTTGAGTTTGTCGGAGATGGCTATCTGGCACTCCACGTTACGCCTTGTCTGCACGGAGGTGGTGTCGGCGATGAGGGTGCCGAGACTTGTCTTCGTGGTATAGAGAGCCTTTATGTTAAGGTCGGTCTCAGGAACGGCGCCGTTGAACCGCACAGAACTTCCGTCCTGGATGGTGAAGAGCCTGCGGGCCAGGTTCATCGCATTGAAGTTGTAGGAGCCGCCCGTGATGTTGTAGTCTCCGTTGATGTTGAATACGCTCTCGGACGGACGGATATCCAGCTGGATGCGTCCGTGGCCGCGGCCCGTAAGGACGTTGCCGCTGGCCTTGTCCACCTCAAGAAGGGCCTCCACGTCGTCCGTGGCGTTGATGTCAAGTTTTACGGCTATATCGTTCCTTGAAGAGGACTTGGTCTTTATCTTCTTCATCATCTCCTCGTACGGATCCACCCAGACCACCTTCTCCTTCTGTGTGAAGGTCAGCAGTTTGCTGCTTCCTCCGGCGGCAGCTCCCGATATAGGGAGGTGGAACTGACCGTCTCCCGTAGTGGTTGCGTCCACGTCGATAAGGATGTGGGAGAGGCTTCCGGTGACGGCGGCGTGTCCGCTTGCGAAGACGTTGCCGTAGAAGTCAGGGTTCTGATATTCCTCCAGGTCTATTCCTTCCATATCGCGGAAGTCCACGTGCAGGTTCAGGCCCAGGTCTGACATATTCTCCAGCGATACCTCTCCCGTCAGGGTTCCGGTACCGTCGTATCTGTCGTGAAGATGTATATTCTTGAATTTAAGCGCACCAGGAGTGAGTTCAAGGGCTCCGTCAGCATAGTATGGAACGCCCGTATAGTCAAGGCGGAGACGGGCTCCGCTGACTTTCAGGCCTTCGCTGCTGAACTTTGGAGCCTTAAGCGTACCGCCGATTCCAATCTCTCCTTCGAGGGAACCGCTGCCCTCGCTGAATACAGAAGTGAGGAACGGCATGGCGTAACCCAGGGCCGCTCCGTCAAGTTTGAGATTTCCCTTGACAGCGCTGGTCTCAGGCCAGAACCTGACCTTTCCGTCGATGGTCTTCTTGCCGCCCAGACTGTTGCGAAGGATTACGTCAAAGCGGTTGTCACCCTCCTCCCAGGCACTTGCAAGCCTGAGGGTTCCGACATCCACTCCGCCAAAGCGGGTGGAATCGCAGCGGATGTTCACAAGGAGTCCGAGGTCCCTGTCCTCCTGAGATGTAAGGAAGGCCCTTCCGGTTGCCTTTCCGCCTATATCGTACGTTCCGCCCAGAAGATTGTTCAGGGTGCTTACGTCAAAGTTCTCAAGGTTCAACTTAAGGGTATCGCTTCTTTCCTTGGAGAATCCTCCGCAGAGGGTCACCTTCTGGTCACCGCAGCTGGCGCCCAGTTTCTCCAGGATGCTGAACCTTCTGTTGTGGAGCATCATCTGGGACCTGGCCACCTTCCACTGCTTACCCTGATAGTAAAGGGATGAAGGATAGGTCTGTGCCGTGAGCACAAGGTCTCCGGCATCGTCCCTTGAGATATTGCCTGAAAGGGTAAACTCGCCCCTGTTGGTCTTGTCCGTCTTGTTGTCGAAGGTGTAGCCCAGGCCGAAACTGTCGTCCTCGGCGTAGAGGATGAAGGAGTTGTTCCTGAACCTCATTGAGGAGATGTTCATCTCGGAGCTGCTCATTACGGCGTTCAGGCCGTCGTCCTTGTTGTCAAGCTTGAGGTTCACATCCTTGATGTACTTGTCTCCAATGGCCAGGCGGCGGGACTTGAGGGTACCGGTAAGGGAGCCGTTTTTCTTGAGGGAGAACTTCACGCTGGTGCTGTCCGCCACGTAAAGGCCAGGATGCACGAACGAGAGGATGTCCCTTGAGTCATGGAAGTTGAAACTGAAGTCATACTCCTCGGAGTCGTATGCGGCAACCCCGTTCTTGTACAGTGAAGGGAGTTCCCTCATAGTGGACGCCTCCTGGATACTCTTGACAAGGGATCCTATAGGCTTGGTTCCTATGTATGTTCCTTCCAGGAAATTGGAAGTAAGGTTGATTCTGTGGATGTTGTCGTTAGAGTGTGAGGATACCGATACCGGGCCCACAGAGTGATGTCCGGAAGGATCCTCAAAGTTGAGTCCCGTGATGCTGACGTTTCCTATCAGGTCTCCCCTTCTGACCCTGAGGTAATCGGCGTTTATCATAGCCCCGGAGAACTTGGAGACGCCTCTTCTGTCTATGTTGAGGGCGTTCAGGTCAGCGTATCCCAGCATCGCGTAGAACTTGTAGACGGCGTTCTGGTTCCTGGAACTGAGGTTGAAGATTCCCTGGAAGATGAAGTTGAGATTAGGGTCGCTGCAGACGATTCGTCCGTCGAACTGGTCGTTCTTCAGGACTCCGTTTGCAAAGATTCCCGTATATCTGTAGCCAAGGAATTCAGCCTTGCTGACTATTGCCGAGTCAATCTCCACCCGAGGGGATCCCGGAGTGAGGGTGAGGGTGAAATCAGCCTTTGCAGAGCATTTTCCCGCAGCCTCCACGGACGAGAGTTTCTTCACGTCCACATCCTCGGCATCCACG
>CADBMK010000080.1 GCA_902795785.1 uncultured Bacteroidia bacterium
AAGAACGAGGTTGTGTTCAAGATACACCGTATAGTTGGTCCTGGAAAGGCCTGCCTTATAATATGCGTCGTATCCGTGCACCTTCTTCGGGCTGTCAAGTTCATCTCCCAGATTCGTGGAAATGATATCCTCAAGACGCATCTCCGCACCAAAGGCAGTCTTGCCCAGGAATGTCTCGAAGCCGGCTCCCAGATTTGCGCCGAACACATTAGTCCTGTGATGGTTGAACGGAACCACGGAAGGATCTCCGCGGAAAAGTTCAAACCTGTCCCGGGAATAATTCCAGTAAACTGAAGGGCTGAAGTGAAGGAAACCGCCTCTGGTCCTCGCCTGAACGGCGGTAAAAGTCTTCAGAGTACTTTCAAACTGGTTATCATATTTGGAAGAATAGAAGGTATTGGAGCCAAAATCCTTGGAAGAAACGCCCGCATGCCAGTTGATGTCTGCATTCCTGAGACTTGTACCTCCGTGATAGAAAGCCTTGAGAGAATGGAAGTCACTGCTCAGGCCGCCTTCCGAGTTTCTGAGATATCCGTCTGCAAATGAATTACATACACTGAGACTGCCTTTAACCTTTCCCACTGTCATGCCGGCACGTGCCGATTGAAGCATGTAGCCATACGAGCCGGCCTCCAGACGGGCCGATACACTGCGGTCATCACCGCTCTTTGTAACTATATTGACGGCGCCCACAAGAGATGAGGTTCCATAGACACGTCCCGCAGGGCCTTCCAGGACCTCAATCCTTTCTATATCGCTCAAATCCACAGGAAGATCCACGGCGTTGTGTCCAGTCTGGGGATCGCAGATGTTGATTCCGTCAAGAAGTACGGCAATCTGGTCCGATGTACCTCCGCGCATACTGATATCGGTCTGCATGCCCTCCACTCCCCTCTGGCGGACATCCACGCCCACAGCATATTTCAAAACATCGTTAACGGTTCGCGCTGGAAGACTGGCGATGGCAACGCTGTCAAGGACGGTGACCATCCTGGCGCTCTGTCCAAGTTGAAGCGGGACTCTGCTTCCCGAGACGGAAACCGCCTCAAGACGATACACCCTGCTGGAATCATTCTGACCAATGGCGGCATGCGCAATAAGAGCAAAAGCCGCAATCGAAATAATTAGCTTCTTCATATTTTATTCTTTAATCGCAACCACAAATTTATTCCAAGCACAAAAAAATCGGCGTCATTTTACCACACTGACGCCGATTTCGCTGATATTTTACCCTTTGTCATAAGGGCTTGAACGTATTTCAAATTATTTCGCCCCAAGATATGAAGCGACCGCCTTCTCAATAGCCTCTCCGCGGAGGTTACGTTTGAGGATAACTCCGTCAGGGCCGAAGAGGATAATATGAGGAATACCTCCTATTCCATAAGCATCGGTTCCCGCGCTCTGGACGTTAAGCATCTGATGATACTTGATGCCGAGTTCGCGGACTGCCTTCAGCGTATCATCCGGCTTATCCCAGGATGCAACACCAACAACTACAAGGCCGGCATCCTTATATTTCTCATAAACGGAGATGATATTTGGTATTTCCGCGCGGCACGGTCCGCACCAGGAAGCCCAGAAATCTACGAGGACATAATTACCCTTGCCCACAAAATCTGAAAGCTTCTCAACCTTGCCGTTGTACTCACACTGGAAATCCTTGAACATCTCCCCTTCCTTCACAGCTCCGGCCATTTTATCGTAATACTTCTTTCCGGACTTGACAACAGGATTCTCCTTATTGGCGTCCGAGAGGGCGTCATAGATCTCAAAGAAATCCTCAACCGTGAAATCTGCCGCCATCAAAGGCCAGACAGCAGCGGGATCATCCTTGTGCGCAAGCGCAAATTCCTTGCAATATGCATTGGCCTTCTCCGCATCGTTCTCCAAGACGGAAATGGAATCGACAAATGCATAAAGCTCGTCGTTGAGAGCGCCGCCCTTGATACGAAGGCCGTATTCTGGATCCATTACAGCATTCAAATCGCCCGGCTCAAGAAGCATAAAAGGCCTGATTACCCGGGAACCGGCAGAGGTCTGCTGCTTTATGCAAAGGCGTGCGAACACAGGAGCGTCCACATTTCCGGTAAGGGTCACGACTGAATCAGTAACAGCATATTTTACAATTGCCTGAGGAGTCTTCTCAAGATCTTCGGTTGATACCCAGAGCGAATCGGTTGAGATTGCGCCTTCCACCAAAAGGCTGTTTATATCTACTGTAAGAGTGTATGCGGTCTTTGGGCCGCATGACGTGGCGCCTGCAAGCGCAAGGGCTGCAGAGGCCAGAGTCAGGAATGTTTTCTTCATAATATCAATTATCATTTTGTTTCCGAAAGTCATAAATATAAGAAATAAATACGAAAAAGGGAGGGCGGCAAGCCGTCCTCCCAAAATCACGACACCTATATTATATCACTTATTTTGTATCATTCAACGAGCCTGAGTAAAGCAGGAATGGGGCATCTTCACTGAGTTGATTGATCAGCTTTTCATCAACATATACAGCCGCTTCAACAATCTGGACCATATGGATATTCTTGGCCGGATTGTATGCCCCGTAAGAGCCGCTGTAATTTGCATAGAAATAAATCTGAACCTTATGGGCTACACCGTCATAAGTAAGGTTGTCATATGTGATAACCTTTGGATTGACCAGGAACTGTACCGGAGACGTGGTCTGGAAACCTATCCTGCACTCAAGCATAACGTCATTCTGGGCTGAGACAGCCTCTTTGAGGGATTTGTCAGAAATCTTCTCAGCGAAGATCTTGACCGGAACATAATCAATGACAAGGGTGGAGTCGTTCTTGATGTTCCAGCTGACATCAAGGGTGTCGATGTTGTCCATCGGATTCTTAGGATTTACTGCGGAATAAAGGAGTTTTCCGGTATGGCTGCCACCTACCTGCTGGAAGCAGTATGCCTTTTCTTCTTTTGTAAGAGGTTTGTAATCATTGTCCTTCATACAGGATGCGGCCGAGAGGACAAAAAGGG
This sequence comes from uncultured Bacteroidia bacterium, assembly GCA_902795785.1. GTDB lineage: Bacteria > Bacteroidota > Bacteroidia > Bacteroidales > UBA932 > Cryptobacteroides. The sequence goes on from CADBMK010000080.1 coordinate 2,995, forward strand.
CCGAAACAATGAACAGGAGAACTTTTCGTGTCATCTATATTTAGGTTTTAATTAAATTAGTCTGCGGTTTTACACTAATAAACACAGCAAAACGAAAATCTTGCACATATAATCCTTTTTTTTCACTTGAAATTAATTCGGAGGATGATGCAAGTTTTCGAAATATCGGTATTTATAGGGTGAAAACAAATAAAAGACGCAATGAAACAAGCAGCACTTAGATCCATTATTATGATTATTACCGCAGCCCTGTCATTCCAGGCCTGCATCGACAAGGATTCATATAATTCAGAGTATTACCCTAATGCCATCGTTACGGTAATGCCTAATGATGACAACACTTCCGTAAGGCTTCAGCTGGATGACAAGACCTCTCTCTGGCCGGTCAACCTGAAGAAGTCCCCTTTCGGCGCCAAAGAGGTAAGGGCCTATGTCAATTACAGGAGGCCTACTGCCCAGGAGCTGGAAAAGGGTGGAATCTTAGCCGACATTCAAAACGTTTACGTAAACTGGCTTGATTCCATCAGGACCAAAGATATGGCCGTGGACACAGGAAGCAAGGAACTTAACAGAAAGACTTATGGAAACGACCCGCTGGAGATTGTGGGCAGTTGGGAAACCTGCGTTGAAGACGGATATCTCACCGTACGCTTCCGCACATACTGGGGCAGCAACGCTAAACATACACTCAACCTCGTTCACGAAGCCGATGACACGGATCCATACAAAATCACCCTGTTCCAGGACGCAAACGGTGACGAGGGACGTAACGTGGCTGACGCAACCATAGCATTCAGGCTGGACAAACTGCCTTCAACTGGGGGAGAGGAAGTAACCCTGACCCTTGTATGGAATTCATTCATCGGTGAAAAAACAGCCAAATTCAAATATATATCACGTAATTGATGAAGTTCTTCATAGGGGATAAAGAGGAACAACTCACAAAAAGACTTCAGGGTGGCGACAAAACTGCCCTGAAGGACTTTTATTCATTATACGGCGGATATCTGACCGGCGTGTGTTCCCGCTACATCTCCGACGATGAAGACGTCAAGGATGTGTTTCAAGATGCCCTGATAAACATCTTTTCACACATAAAAGACTTTAAATACAGGGGCGCAGGTTCACTTCAGGCCTGGTCAACAAGAATAACCGTAAACCAGTCCCTGAATTTTCTGAGAGGGAAAAACAAACTGGAGACCACAGCCCTCGTCCGGGACGTTGCAGATGAGACAGAAGGCATGGACCCGGAAACCGAAGACATCTCTCCTGAGGTTCTGCACAGGCTCGTCAGAGAACTGCCTACAGGATACAGGACAATCTTCAACCTCTATGTATTTGAAAATAAGAGCCATAAAGAAATAGCCGAGATACTGGGAATTAAGATAGATTCCTCCTGCTCACAGTTCAGCAGGGCAAAGAACCTTTTGGCAAAGATGATAACGGACTACAGAAAGAATAAAAACAACCCACGATGAAAGAAGAGACCAGAAAACAGATGCAGCAGAAGATGGCTGCATACAAGGAGACTGCTCCCGAGGTTTCGTGGGCAGCCATGGAGAAGGCGCTGGCTGCGGGAAGCACAGTCAGCACCCCACAGGCCTTTATGTGGAGAAGATGGATTGCCGTAGCGGCCGCCGTCCTGCTGATTGCAGGCGCAGGCCTTCTGACTCTGCTCAGAAATGACGTGGAGCCGGATTATAAGGCTGAAATCCTTGCAGACATACAATTAGAAGAAGAACAGCCGGCAATCAAAACAGAAACTGAAGCAGAAACAGAGCTGCAGCCTAAGGCCAAAACTCTGCCTAAGACCAAAACTCTGCCTCGGAAAAAGACTCTGCCGGAAACCGAGCATCTACCTCAGACAGAACCGCAGCCCCAGACCGAAACTCAAACGCAGGCCAATCCACAGCCTCAGACCGAACCGCTACCTGCCGAAACCACTATGAAAACACAGGATACTGAACCTATAGAGTTCATAGGAGCAGGTGAAGAAATAAGAGCCAAATCCAGCAGGAAACTCATAGCATCGGTATATGTTTCAAGCCTGATGAACGGTTCGGCAAACACGTTTGCCTCAGGCAGGCTGATGTATTACTGCGCAGCCCCTATGGGAGCAAGCGATCAGATGCTCTTTGACAACAATTCTCCGGCGCTGTCGCCCGAGAAAAAAGTCAAGGAGAAGGGCTCGCACCGTCAACCCGTGCGTTTCGGACTGTCCCTGCGCTATCCTCTGGGAGGCCGCGTGAGCATTGACGGCGGTCTGTCCTATTCTCTTCTCGTTTCCACGATTCATTCCACCACAAATGGAATGACCTTCGACAGCCAGCAAAAGCTGAACTATATAGGAATCCCTGTAAGAGTGAACTATGATCTGCTGAAAGGCAACAGATTCAACCTCTACACCTCCGCAGGAGGAAGCGTGGAGAAGATGGTCAAAGGAAGAAGGGATGACCGGAAAATCTACATCCGTCCGCTTCAATACACCATGACCTGTGCCGCAGGAGCAGAGCTCAGGCTGAATCCTGTGAGCCTGTATGTGGAGCCAGGCCTGTCATACCATTTCAAGAACGGCTGCCACATTCCTACTTACTACAACGACAAACCTCTGGGCTTTGACCTGAGCATAGGCCTCAGGTTCAACCTTGAATAAAGCTGGCAAAGTATCCAGGGAAGAGCACGTTGGTCATCAGGTAACCGATAATCGTGGACACAATAACGCAGATGAGACCGGGCATCATAAAGCTGTGATTCAGAAGGTATTTTCCAATTACCGTGGTACCGCTTCGGTCGAAGTTTACCGTGGCGATGTCGGAAGGATAATTCGGGATAAAGAAATAGCCGTACACGCTCGGAAGAACGCCAAGAAGCACAGGACCGGCAATGCCAAGTTCATATGCCAGAGGCAACATGGCCACAACCACTGCACCCTGGGAATTAATCAGCACTGATACAAGGAAGAACACCAGGGCTATGCTCCAAGGATAGTTCGTCACCAGATCTGCCAGCATCTCTTTCATCTGGTCCATATAGTTTCCGAAATAGGTATCTGCCAGCCAGGCGATACCGTAGATAGCCACCACAGCCACCATTCCGCTCTGCCAGACGGCACCGGCCACAGCCTTCTTAGGAGAAGCCTTGCAGAAGACAATATTGATTGCGGACGCAGTCAACATGATAATCTGGATACAGATATTCATCTTTGGCAGATTGGCGGCCCCAGCCAGCGTGCCACCGTCAGAGACGTGGATCATCTGGCAGAAAGCAAAGAACACAATGACCATCAGGGCTCCCAGAAACACGAATACCGAAGCCTTGGCTTCCCTGGAAATCACCTTGTCCAGCGTAGTTGCCGAAGAGCCGTACATATAGTCGAACATCTCGGGGTCGCTCTTGCGTCTGAGAAAATCAGGATCCTTGTCAAGGTCCTTACCACGCCTGTAGGATGCCGCAGAAGCGCACATCAAGCCGATAAGACATGCCGGAATGGTGACCATAAGCACCTGAGGGATACTCACCATGAACCCGTTGGCGTTGGAAATGGTTACAAACGCAACCACGGCCGCCGCAATAGGGCTGCAGGTGATACCCACCTGGCTGGCCACAGACGCCACCGCACACGGACGTTCCGGACGAATGTTCTTCTTTAGCGCAATGTCACAGATAATTGGCATAATGGGGTAAACCACATGGCCGGTACCCACCAGCACGGTGAGGGTGAAGGTAACCAGAGGACCCAGGATGGTAATGTGATTCGGGTGTTTCCGGAGCATCTTCTCGGCAAGTTGTATCATCCAGTCCATACCTCCGGACGCCTGAAGCGTACCTGCGCACGTAACCGCAGCAATGATAATATAGATTACATCCGTTGGAGGAGTGCCGGGCTTGAGGCCGAAGCCGAATACAAGAATTGCGAGGCCGATTCCACTTATGGCGCCTAGCGCCAGGGACCCGTATCTTGAACCCACATACAACGCTGCCAGGACAATGAGCAGCTCAATAATCATGGTTAGTGTCATCTCAAAATGTGTTTAGTCTCCTCTAATATAGGAATTGTTCCTCAAATATTCATACCCTACCGTACACCAGAAGGCCCTAAAATGTACGGGAGAGGGTTCCGCCTCGTTTGGTACACCAGGAGGCCCTAAAATGTACGGGAGGAAGGGCGGAGGGCGGGCGACTCCGGGCCCATAGCCGCCCGCGGCTTTGTGAGTGGGGGGACCACAAGCGGAGCGCAGTGGTGGGACGAGCGGAGCGAGGGCTTAGGAGGCGAGTCTAGAGGTGCATGGCAAGAATATCCCCCCTCTGCAGGCGAAGTCATTCTCAAGAAGAGGCCTCCCAAATGGATTGAAAGGATAGTATCAAGAATGATGTTTTGAAATACAGCATCTGGCCGCCCGTGGCCTCGTGAGAGGGAAGGAGAGGGAAAAAATCATGGTTAGTTCAATTAAAGAACAAACAAAAAAAGCCGCAAATCAAATGATTTGCAGCTTTTCTGCGGAGAGTGAGGGATTCGAACCCCCGAACCCGTTAAGGTCAACAGTTTTCAAGACTGCCGCCATCAACCACTCGGCCAACTCTC
>CADBMK010000081.1 GCA_902795785.1 uncultured Bacteroidia bacterium
CCCCTTCCGTTCAGCGTTTCCCGTTAACCGGGGTGCTTCCCGAAAGCGGATGCAAAGGTAGTACTCTTTTTCGATTCTGCAAGGCCTACTTCAAAGTTTTTTTCACCCAAAATCAGCCCTGCAGCCCACTTAAAACGTGTTAAACATCCCAAAATGACCGGCTTAGACCTCCTGAAAAAATTTAACGCCGAGGGCGAAAAAACCGCTCCCGGCGTTAAATTATAATACTGAGTCTTCAGACTACATCATTCCGCCCATACCCGGAGCTGCAGGAGCTGCCGGAGCTGGTTCAGGGATGTCAACGATGCTGCACTCCGTAGTAAGGAACATACCGGCTACGGAAGCCGCATTCTCAAGAGCCACACGGGTAACCTTGGTAGGGTCAATAACACCGGCCTCGAACATATTGACATATTCGTCTGTCCTGGCGTTATAACCGAAGTCTCCGTTATTCTCACGAATCTTCTGGATAATTACGCTACCGTCCACGCCTGCGTTCTTGGCGATCTGGCGCATAGGCTCCTCGATGGCCTTGGCAACGATCCTGATACCTGTGGTCTCATCCTCATTGTCACCCTTGAAGTCCTTGATAGCCTCAACGGCACGGATGAGGGCCACGCCGCCACCAGGAAGATAGCCTTCCTCGACTGCAGCACGCGTTGCATTGAGGGCATCCTCAACACGGTCCTTCTTTTCCTTCATCTCTACCTCGGTGGTAGCGCCTACATAGAGGACAGCCACGCCGCCGGCGAGTTTACCGAGCCTTTCCTGAAGCTTCTCCTTATCGTAGTCAGACTTTGTAGTTGCAATCTGGCTGCGGATGAGGTTAGCCCTCTCCTCGATGTCAGCCTTATTGCCTGCACCGCCTACGATAGTGGTGTTCTCCTTTGTGATGGTAACCTTCTCGCAGTTACCAAGCATCTCAGGAGTTGTATTCTCGAGAGTAAATCCTCTTTCTTCTGAAACCACTGTCGCACCAGTAAGGGTTGCGATATCCTGGAGCATCTCCTTGCGGCGGTCACCAAAACCAGGAGCCTTAACGGCAGCGATCTTGAGGGTACCGCGGAGACGGTTGACAACGAGGGTAGTAAGAGCCTCGCCATCTACGTCCTCAGCAATGATAAGAAGGGACTTTCCTTCCCTTGCGATTGGCTCGAGGATTGGGAGAAGATCCTTCATCGTTGAAATCTTCTTATCTGTAATGAGCACCTTTGGTGCGTCAAGAACAGCTTCCATCTTGTCTGCGTTGGTCATGAAATATGGAGAAATGTAGCCCCTGTCGAACTGCATACCCTCTACCACCTTAACCTCGGTAGCTGTACCCTTAGCCTCTTCAACGGTAATGACACCGTCCTTGCCGACCTTTGACATAGCATCGGCGATGATCTTTCCGATGTAGCCGTCGTTGTTTGCAGAAACGGTACCCACCTGCTCAACCTTTGAGTAGTCATTACCTACCTGCTGGCTCTGAGCCTTGAGATTCTCGACAACCTTGGCAACAGCCTTGTCGATACCTCTCTTGAGGTCCATAGGGTTAGCGCCTGCGGTTACGTTCTTGAGACCGACGTTGATGATTGCCTGTGCAAGGACTGTAGCGGTTGTTGTACCGTCACCGGCCTGCTCGTTAGTTTTTGCAGCAACTTCCTTGACCATCTGGGCACCCATATTGGCAAGCCTGTCAGCAAGTTCAACCTCTTTTGCCACAGTTACGCCGTCCTTAGTTACCTGAGGAGCGCCGAACTTCTTATCGATAACCACATTGCGGCCCTTTGGTCCGAGTGTAACCTTTACCGCATCAGCGAGCGCATCTACGCCTTCCTTCATCTTGGCGCGTGCATCTACATTGAATTTTATCTCTTTTGCCATAACTTAATCCTCCATTATTTACAGAATTGCAAGAATATCACTCTGCTTAACGATAAGATACTTCTTATCATCGAGAGTAATCTCAGTACCGGCATACTTGCCGTAAAGAACGACATCACCTACTTTGACTTCCATAGGTTCATCTTTCTTGCCGGATCCAACCGCAAGGACAGTTCCCTGCTGTGGTTTTTCCTTTGCCGTATCAGGAATGTAAAGACCTGACGCCGTCTTTGTCTCGGCCTCCTTAGGCTCGATGACAACTCTGTCTGCCAATGGTTTGATCATAATGTGATAATATTTTAAGTTTTACTAAATCAAACAAGCGCCTCCAAAACGGAGACGCTTTATGATAAGGCAAACGGTGTGCCATCGTTCCTGACTGACATTTTGTCAGCGTACCATCTCCAGTTTATCATCCGAAGTGCCAAGCCAGAGTGACAAAAGAGCACCGTAATAAGTTGGCATGACGAGGGAACTCGGCAGGAAAAAGCCGCCCAGGAACCTGCCGCCGGCCAGGGTAAAATCAGAAATAAGGAAGAGAACTCCACCCACGAAAGGCCATGCCACCCTGCAAGCCCAGCTTACGGACGCAGCCGAGACGGCCATAGTCGAAATCAGGGCGATGTACGCCATAACACAGACCTTGAGGACAGGGGTCTCTACATTAGGGAAGATGATTGTCATGGCAAGAACCAGAACCAGCGCAATGAATAAATAGGCCGGCCACATCTGTACCCGAAAAAGTTTCAACCCCTTGGTACGCAACACATGTATATTATAACATATAATAAATATATGTGCCACGCCGAAAAACGCGATCTGCAGAATGAGATTTCTGTCGGCGCCCATGCAATCCCCCATTCCTGAGAAAAAGAAGGCGAACGCCATAGGCCACGGCAGCATTCGTATTTCTTCATTATGGATAATGGTCGTGATAGGGGCCGTAAGACAGAGCATAAAAGCAGGCAGCGCCACCCTGTAATGGAATGGCGCATGCATGAAATACACGGCACAAAGTGCCAGATACAAGACGATAAGTAAAAGTTTCTTCACTGAAAATTACTTCTTTCTAGGACACTTGATGGCGGCCTGGGCGGCTGCGAGGCGGGCGATAGGCACACGGAACGGAGAGCAAGAAACGTAGTTCAGGCCAATCTTATGGCAGAACTCGACTGATGCAGGATCTCCACCGTGTTCACCGCAGATACCGCACTTAAGGTTGGCGCGGGTTGCGCGGCCGTTAGTCACAGCGTACTCGATGAGCTTGCCGACAGCCTTCACGTCAAGGGTCTTGAACGGATCGCCGTCAAGAATCTTGTTTCCGAGGTAGTCACCCATGAAGGTAGACACGTCGTCACGGCTGAAGCCGAATGTCATCTGAGTAAGATCGTTTGTACCGAAGCTGAAGAATTCAGCAGTACGGGCCATTCTGTCAGCAGTGAGGGCTGCACGAGGAATCTCGATCATAGTACCGAACTTATAATCGATGGTGCAGTTGAGTGAAGCCTCAACTTCTGCCTTGATCTTCTCGCAGATAGCCTTCTGGAAACGGAGCTCGCGTTCAGAGATGGTAACAGGAACCATGATCTCAGGACGAGGGTCGAAGCCTTCCTTCTTGAGTTCGATGGCAGCTGTGAAGATAGCCCTGAACTGAGTCTCGGAAATCATAGGATATGTAATGTGGAGACGCACTCCGCGGTGGCCCATCATAGGATTGACCTCATGGAGGGCTGCGCCACGCTTATCGATATCGGATGTAGAGATATTGAGTTCGTCTGCAAGTTCCTTCTTCTTGTCAGCAGTCTGAGGAACAAACTCGTGAAGAGGCGGATCAAGGAGACGGAAGGTAACGCTCTTTCCGTTCATAACCTTCATTGTACCCTTGACAGCAGCCTTCATGAAAGGTTCAAGTTCTGCAAGAGCAGCGCGACGCTCGTCGTCAGTCTTAGAGAGGATCATCTTACGGAGTTTTCCGAGTGGAACTTCCGCATTTGAACCATAGAACATATGCTCGATACGGAAGAGTCCGATACCTTCAGCGCCGAAACTTGCAGCACGTTCTGCATCTTCCGGAGTATCGGCGTTTGTGCGTACGCCAAGCTCGCGGAACTTGTCAGCGATTGACATGAACTTAACGAACCTAGGGTTGTCGGATGCGTCCATTGTGGCGATAGCCTCAGCATATACGGCACCCTTTGCTCCGTTAAGAGAGAATGAATCACCCTCCTTGTAAACCTTGTCGCTTCCGGCGAAGCTAACTTCCTTCTTGGCGAGGTTAATCTTCATATCCTCACAGCCGACGATACAGCACTTACCCCATCCACGGGCTACGAGTGCGGCGTGGCTGGTCATACCACCCTTCTGGGTAAGGATACCGGCAGATGCGCGCATACCTTCGACGTCCTCAGGAGATGTCTCCTCACGGACGAGGATAACCTTCTTACCCTCAGCCGCAGCGGCAACTGCATCGGCATTTGAGAATACGATGGTACCTACTGCTCCACCCGGAGATGCAGGAAGACCGTGAGCTACAACTGTGGCCTTCTTCTCAGACGCAGGGTCAAGGATTGGGTGAAGGATTTCGTCGAGCTGTGCAGGAGAAACACGCATAACAGCTGTCTTCTCGTCGATCATACCTTCCTCGAGCATATCCATCGCCATGTTAAGGGCAGCGAGACCTGTTCTCTTGCCGATACGGCACTGGAGCATCCAAAGTCTCTTCTCCTGGATGGTGAACTCGATATCCTGCATGTCGTTGAAGTGCTCCTCAAGACGGAGACGGATATCGTCCAGCTGCTTATAAACCTCAGGCATAGCCTCCTCAAGTGAAGGAAGATGCTCGTTCTGCTTGCTCTTTGTTGCGATATTGAGAGGGTTAGGTGTACGGATACCGGCAACCACGTCCTCACCCTGAGCGTTGATAAGCCACTCACCGTAGAACTTGTTGTCACCGTTTGCAGGGTTACGGCTGAATGCCACACCGGTTGCAGAGGTGTCACCCATGTTTCCGAATACCATTGACTGCACGTTTACCGCTGTACCCCAATCGTCAGGAATTCCCTCGATCTGACGGTACTTGATGGCGCGCTTTCCGTTCCAAGACTTGAAAACGCCTCCGATTGAACCCCAGAGCTGCTCCTCTGCAGTATCAGGGAATTCAACTCCGAGAACCTCCTTGATACGGACCTTGAAAGCCTCGGCAAGTGCCTTGAGCTCATCAGCCGTGATTTCAGTGTCAGACTTGTAGCCCTTTGACTCCTTGAGGTCTTCCATCATCTTGTCAAGCTGCTGGCGGATAGCCTTGCCATCCTCAGGCTCGATACCCTCAGCCTTCTCCATCACGACGTCCGAATACATCATGATGAGACGGCGGTATGCGTCGTAAACAAAACGAGGGTTGCCCGTTTTCTTGATCATTCCAGGGATTGTAGCTGAACAAAGACCGATATTGAGGATGGTATCCATCATACCCGGCATTGAGCTTCTTGCACCTGAACGGCAGCTTACGAGAAGCGGGTTCTCCGGATCGCCGAACTTGGTTCCCATGATTGCCTCTGTAGCCTTAAGGGCCTTGGCAACATCTTCTTTAAGTTCAGGCGTATATCCACCACCGAGTTCATAATACTCAGTACAGCATTCAGTAGTGATTGTGAATCCGGCAGGAACCGGCATTCCGAGAAGGTTCATCTCTGCGAGGTTTGCACCCTTACCGCCGAGGAGTTCTCTCATTTTTCCATTTCCTTCGGCCTTTCCGTCGCCGAAGCGATATACTCTTTTCTTGTCAGACATAATATTTGGATCTCTAATATTAAATATTCAGTTATTAATAATTAGTTACTAGTTTCAAAACTATGGTTAGCATGAAAGGACAAATTTACTAATAAAATCGATTTAATCCTTTCAAAAACAAAAAAACCTCCGACAAAATAGTCGAAGGCTTTCAAGTGGGAGCAGAGGGATTCGAACCCCCGACCCTCTGCTTGTAAGGCAGACGCTCTGAACCAACTGAGCTATGCTCCCAAGCGACATTGCTTAAATGCGGATGCAAAGATAGGCACAAAAATCAATTCTGCAAGGCTAAAATGATTTTTTTTCTCGAGAAAAATATTCCGCAACCACAAATGTACTTCCACCGATATAAATCAAAGGCTTCTTTCTTGTAAGGGACATCTGCCGGGCAGCAGCCACAGCCTCGCCCACATCCGGGACCACTCTCATTGACTTACACGATTTTACGAGCGAGCGGAACTTCCGGGCAAGTTCATCCGCGGCAAGGGACCTCTGAGAATGAGGTGCCGTCAGGATGTAGTCGGCCTCCGCCGGCATAAGATGGGCTATCGAATCGAAATCCTTGTCCGCCATCACACCGTAGACGATAATCAGAGAATCCACCTCACCTCTTTCCAGCATATCACGAAGCTGACCGAAATTCTTCACGAGGGCCGGCGGATTATGTCCTATGTCACATATGGTCAAAGGGCTGTCAGAAACCTTTTCCCAGCGTCCATGGAAATCCATCCTTGACGCGGTGTGCTCGATTGCCAGGGCCACCTCGTCCCCAAGGCTGATCCCCAACACATCCAGAACGGCAAGGACGGTCCTGAGGTTAGGCCTCTGATACTCTCCAAGCAGGTCCATATTTGCCAGAATTTCATCGAAACGGGCAGAAACAGCTGCCTGGTCCGCGAACGTCAGGGCAGAACCGTGCTCCGACGCAATCTTTTCAAAGACTCCGGAAGTCTCTGCGTCCTTCTCCCCCACCACGGCAGGTACACCGTCCTTGATGATGCCGGCCTTCTCCGCGGCGATGGCCTCACGGGTGTTGCCGAGGATGGCGCAGTGGTCCAGACCTATGCTGGTTATTACCGAAACCTTAGGAGTTATGATATTGGTACTGTCAAGACGGCCTCCGAGGCCTACCTCGATAACGGCCGAATCAACCTTCTCATTTTGGAACCAGGCGAAGGCCATAAGGGTTGAGACCTCAAAAAACGAGAGTCCCAGATCCTTAAACGTCTGAGTCCATTTTGTAAGGAAATCAAATACGAACTCCTTCTGTACAAGATATGCCTTCCCGTCTTTTATTATCCTCATCCTCTCCCTGAAATCCAGGATGTGAGGAGAAGTGTAAAGTCCTGTCTTCCTGCCCGTTGCAGCAATGGCAGAAGCCAGCATATTGGCCACGGACCCCTTTCCGTTGGTACCGGCCACGTGAACAGTATCGTATTTATCCTGAGGATTGCCCAGAAGGGCGGCTGCCTCCTTCATCCTGGAGAGACCCGGCTTGAAGGTGGCCGAATTGAAGCCGGCCGTCTGCACGGACGGGAAATTTTCCCACATCCTCTCTATCAAAGCAGCGTATGACTTATCTGAATAAATTTCCATAGCAGATATTCTATGTCGGGCAAAATTACTAAATTTGGATGGAAATCATCGCAGGATGCTAGACAAACAAACAATTCTGAGCAGCGAGTACGTTATCGACGGAGCAAGGATGGACATCACTCCGAAGAGAATACTGGAAAACTGCATGAATCCGGAAGCCCAACCCGAAGAAGAGCTTTCGGGATGCATCGTTGACGAGGTTCCCGACATCTCCCCTGTTCCGTATGTCTGGAATCCGGGCAAAATTGAGGAATACGCCTCAAGGACAGACGGCCTCAGGAGAAAAGGCAAGTTTGCGACGGAATTTCCGGAAGCCTCAACCAGGGGCGCAATCGCAATGGCCCTTATAGACAAGATCTGGGAGGAGGGCCATTTCAAACTGGAAAATCTGGAAGTCACCGCGGGTTGGAAGTGGAATCCTGAACCGGTGGGCAACATGGCGGCATTCTACTACAGCGTCGAAGCCCTCGGAAGCTACATCGATTCCCTCGGCATAAAGCTCAAGAAGTATTCCTTTGACAATACATCCGGTGACTGCTCTCTTTCAGTTGAAGCAAACGTAGTGGAAAACGTCGGAGAAATCCCGGAGATTTTTGATGACGAATTCATAGCCATATCCGGAGAAGGCAGGGCTCTTCCTGACAAGATGATATCGGGAAGTTCAGACTGGGTGATTTACGTCCCGTTCGACACCTGCGAGTACCGCATCGGAGGCTCCCTTCTTGCCCAGTCCGTTGGATATAAGGGCAACAGACCCGCCGAAGTATCGGACCCGGATTATTTTATCGACTGCTACGAAGTCATCCGTGAATTGGTGGAGGACGGCGTGGCAATCGCCGGAGTCACCGTAGGAAGAGGAGGCCTGATGACCGCCCTAAGGAATATGGCAGGCAGGGAGTGCGGACTGGAAGTCAACATCGCCGACCTGGAGAAAGCAAATAAAGACACCGACATAATCAGAATCCTGTTCTCGGAAGTCCCGGGAGTCATCCTTCAGATAAAAGAGTCCGACTACGACTATGTGGATGCGGAACTTCTGCTTCAGGATGTGGTCTGGTACCCTCTGGGCCATCCGGACCCTAATCGCAAGGGCATAAGTATAACACGCTCCGAATCCGGGGTGGCAGGCATCCTTCAGTCCCTGCTTGCCGGCCAGGCTTCGGAAGGAGAAGACTGATAACATGGGAAAACCAAAAATCTTCGTTCTTGACACGAACATTATCCTTCACGACCACAAGGCCATAAAGAAATTCCAGGACAATGACCTTGTCATCCCTATCGCAGTAATCGAGGAACTCGACAAATTCAAGAAAGGCAATGACGCGCTCAGTTTCAATGCGCGTGGATTCATGAGAGACCTGGACCATCTTACTGAAGGCAAACTCTTCGGCAAAACCGGAGTTCCGCTGGGAGGTAAGCTTGGCAACATAAAAATCGAGCCGAACCATCCGTTCCCTGACAACCTGAAAGACCTGTTCCTGGACGATATCCAGGACCACAGGATCCTTGCCACCGCAATCTGGGTGAGGGATAATAATCCTAATCGCAAGGTTGCCCTCGTAACCAAGGACATTAACCTCAGGATGAAGGCCAAGGCTGCCGGAATGGAAGCCCAGGACTATCTGTTCGACAGGATAGACGACAATAAAGTAGAAGAGACCGAGAGAGAGGTCATTACCATGGGTCTGAAGTCAAGCGTACTCCAGAAGCTGGCTTACGGTCCCGACACGGCCATCCCTTGGAAAAGTGCCCTTTCCAACATGCCTAAGCCCAACCAGATGTACATATTCACCTGGGATGGAAAAGAAGGAGACGCCATCTGCGCCAGATTCAACGCAAACGACGAGAAGATCCATCTTGTCAAATCACAGAGCGCATACGGCATCAAACCGCGCAACGAAGAACAGAAATTCGCCCTTGACGCCTGCCTGAACCCAGCCATTGAGCTCGTCTCCCTCACCGGAGGCGCAGGAACAGGAAAGACGCTCATAGCCCTTGCGTCAGCCATCGAGCAGGCTCAGGACTATGACCAGATTATCCTCTCCAGGCCTGCCGTTACACTTGGCAACCAGGACATCGGATTCCTGCCGGGAGACCAGAAACAGAAAATGTCTCCTTACCTCCAGCCACTTATGGACAACTTCAACGTCATCAAATCCCAGTTCCGTCCTTCAAGCAAGGAGGCGCTGAGGCTTGACGCAATGCTGAAGGAAGAAAAACTCATCATAACCCCTCTGGCATACATAAGGGGACGAAGCCTGGGCAAATGTTTCTTCATAGTGGACGAGGCCCAGAACCTCACGCCTCACGAAATCAAGACCATCATCACCAGAGCCGGCAAGGGCACCAAGATGGTGTTCACTGGAGACATCTTCCAGATTGACCAGCCTTATCTGGACCAGTGGTCAAACGGTCTTACCCATCTCAACGAGAAGATGACGGGCCAGAAGATCTTCCAGCACGTGTTCCTGAAAAAAGGAGTTCGCAGCGAACTCTCAGAGCTCGCCGCGAAACTGCTTTAAATCTTTACGGAAATATTCTTTTAACGTATCCCGGCCAGATAGTCGGGATATTGTGTTCCGTCTGTAATCACATCCTCACACGTATAGACGTGGCCATACGGATCCTCGGCCTCAACCTTGATCTTTGCCGAAGGATCGGACAGGTTGAATGAATACATATGGAACTGATTGGTATAGTAAGAAGTCGAGCCCTTGCCACGTCCTAGGACACCCATATGATAGCCGATGGCCCACCAGTCCTGATTAGAAGTTGAAGGGACATTATAAGTGGAGCCGTCGAAGGTGCTCACCGTTGTTGACCACTTCTTATTAGTCATCAGAGTGGCGTTTCCCTTATATACACCGTTCTCATAAACCTTCACAGCCTTCCAGCGGCTGTCTCCGTTGAAGATGTTGATAAGGAGGGTGCTTGACGGAAGGGCCGTCTGGAAATAAACGTTTGGTCCGCCATATTTCAGTCCGCCCCGGTAAAGACGCATCTGGCAGGTATTTCTGTCGTTCATATACTCATTGTAGCCGACAAAATACTCATCCGTAAACTTCGTATCCTTAAGATTATAAATGGTATAGCCGTTAGGGCATCCGTCTCCGGAGAAGCGGCTCCACCACCACATTCCGCAGACAGCGGCGTGGACGTGCTCATACATTCCCGTTGAAAGGACATTGGAATAGCCACGCTTGTAATGGGTATGGCCGGAGAATACACAGGCGTCCTTATACTGCTTCACAAGATTCATGACTGCGCTGACATTCTTTCCGCTACTGCTGCTTAACATAGGGATATGTACGCAGAGAATAACCTTCATCGTCTTAGGGACGCTGGCAAGGTCATCCTTGAGCCATTGAAGTTGGGCGTCAGAAAAACCTCCGTCATATTCCGCAGCAGAAGTTGTACTGTTGAAATAAACATCCTTCATTGCCACAATATGGACGTTACCCCTGTTGAAGGAGTAGTTGATTGGTCCGAAGACGGTCTCGAAGGCGCGCTGTGCCTTGAGGTTAAGGTCACTGGAAGTGGCATCCGTCTTCAAAGGATTAGAAGTTCCGTAGAAATACGTGAAGTCGTGATTGCCGAAGACCTGGAATACAGGCATATTGACCTGACCAAAGTATTTTCTCATCGTGGCCATTCCGCTGTTGGAGTTGCGGGAGCCTTCCGAGTAAACTATATCTCCGAGAGTAATTCCGTAAACTGGAACGCTCTGACGCAGGATTTCATTATTGATTCCAGGAACGGCCTCCTTACGGAATCTCTCCACGTCAGCCTCGGTCTGAGGATTGCGCTTTGCGTAGTGGGCCTGAGGATCCGCCATGGCAAAGAGGGCAAATTCATTCTCCACAGCCTGCTTCTCAAGGGTCCAGTCGTAAGTTACCTGAGCCGAGTTGTATTTCTGGAAGAATGCAGGGCTGCCATTGACATCCTTTGTAATCTTTGCATTGGATGGATATGAGAAATAGATATACCAGGTATCACTGCAGGTAGGGATGGTATAATAGCCGTCCTTGTCCGTAAGTGTGGTATTGAATCCGTCAGACACGGAGACGCCCTGAGCAGGTGTTCCGTCAGAGAAGAGGATATGTCCTTCAGCATGAGGCACAGTGCTGGAAGCGTCCTTGACGGTAATCTTTATATCGTCAATCATGAAGCGGCTCTGGACATTTGTGCCGGCGCGGGCGCCTCCGAAGGCGATTCTTGCTCCGGCAGGCACATTTGTCAGGACAACCGAATATTCCTTCCAGCCAGCGGCATCAGAGAGCGTGAGATTAGCCTTGGTAACGGCTGTATATCCGGTTACGCGGTAATTCTCCGCCCGGGTTCCGCCGGTAACGGCTTCAACCACGATGGCATTCTCCTCAGCGCTGTAGCTTGACAAGCCATAGCCGTATGGATGTGCCTTGAATCGGACCTCGAGATTGGCCGAGCCGGAGAAAGAATTGAGCTGCGGAGTCATAAGGAAGCCGTGCTTTGAGCTGGCGCCAATCTTAAGATAACCAGGACGGGCGCAGACAAGGCCTTCCTTTCCGTCGTCTCCGTCCCAGCCCCAGGAGTCAAGGCCGAAATCATCCACCAGTCCAGTCAGAGTGTTAAAGAGTCCGGCCTCAGTGGAAGCCACCACGGTATAGAAATTGGCGTCTGTCTTGTCCGGGTTGTCTCCGGAAGCCACGGCAGGAATTGTAAGATCCTTCCTGTCCACCCTTGAATATCCCGCAGAGAAGCTTGCGAGGTCTCCCCCGTAAATAAGCTTGCTGAAGTCCTCGAACAGGATCACATTCTCTGCCGAGGCATCCTTGGAAACTACGGTTCCCGTATAGGAAGGTGCAGTTGTAGTCACCACGAACGGCGTGCTCATAGCCTTACCGTCTGTGAGGTTCTTCACTATAAGATAATACGAAGTCTGAGGCTCAAGACCGGAGAAGATAAACCTTGGAGGGTAAGTGGAGTTGAACTTGGCCGTAGATACCGTGTTGTCCGGATCGTTGAGAATCCATCCGACCCTGAGGCTGGTAAGTGCAAGATCATTGTAGAGTTCCACCTTGTATTTCTTGCTCACATCTTCAGGAGTCCAGGAAACGGCCACCGTGGATGACGTCGCGTTAAGAACCTGAGGAACAATACCGGATACGTCGGTAGACAGGACCATCCCGGGAATCTCCTTCACGCTTCCTGCGAGTTTGGATACGTCCAGACTGGAAACCGACTTGATTACCTGGCCCTTGTCGGTATCGAATATTACCGTAAGTCCCTTTGAGAAAGACTTGGCAGTCACATACATATACACGTTCACCGGCGTGCCTGAGATTGCCTTAGATCCCATATCGAAGGTGATGGAAGAGGTTCCACCCGTAAGGGTGAACTTCTGCTGGGGCAGGGTGACGTCCACTCCGGAACCCCAGATTGCCTCATCGGAATTATCGATGACCGTCATGGACTTGAGAACGAGGTCCTCGGACTCCGAAGCCTTTGAGACAGGGAATTTCAGGGCCACGAACGGAGTCAGGAAGCGGAAGGTCCTATAGCCGTCGGAGCTGACGCCCAGCATAAACGGACAGGTGACAGAGCCCGAGGCGTTGAAAGACTGAGGATTGAGCGGAACGTGGATAAGACGCGCCGATGCAGAACCCTTGTTGCAGTCCGCCTTGGAGATGGAATTCTGACGGGGAGTGATTACATACTTCTCGAGATTCACGTCAAGGGCCGACAACGCGGAGAACTCCGCATCAAAACCGTCCTCCGATATGGAAGAGCTCTTGATCAGGGCGTGGGTGATTGACGGCTCCAGACCGTTGTAGCTGATAACGGTCAGGGCATCACCCGACTCCCATTTATAAACGGGGTCCTTGAGAGCCACCTTGGTGCTTGCCGGCATATAGCCGGCAATTGATGAAATTCCGTCAACCTTAGTGTTGTCCGGATTGGGATCAGGTTCATCATTAGAACCCGAGCATGCGTTGATTGTCAATAATACGGAAAGAATCAGAACTTTCCAGGTCAGTGTTTTGAAAGCCATTTCTTAATAATTCCTACAGGCTTGACTTTAACGGGTTTCAATCCGAAACCCTCCGGATAAATATCTATATCTTCTGCAGCCTCAAAAGCTATCACACCCTTGCTTCGTACGGTGAGGCGTCCAAGTCCGGGAAGACTGGCGCATTTTGCCGTAGCCAGGGCCTTTCTTACAGGGCTGAGATCAAAATCACAAAGGCAAGTATCCGTCAGCTGCTCCTTTCTGAAAGAGATTTCACGGCGTGGCGGATTGAGCACCGACCCGTTGGAAGAAAAGTACGCCGGAACAAGCTTGCAGACAAAAGTACCTATGCCGGGGAGTGTAACCTCGTCATTGTCAAGAATAAGCGATAAAATCTTTGTTGAATCCTGTTCGAGTGTCATTGTAAAAAACGTGTTTCAGGCCGTTGCCGCTGCACAAAGTTAGATAAAAAACATCAATTTTTTTTGCACAGAAGAAATTTTGTACTACCTTTGCAATCCCGAAAGGAAACAACCACAACGGTTGAATAAAATTCCTCAATAGCTCAGTTGGTTAGAGCACCTGACTGTTAATCAGGGGGTCACAGGTTCAAGTCCTGTTTGAGGAGCAAAATTAAAGAGACTGTCAATCGACAGTCTCTTTTTTTATTTCAGGAAACGAACCAGAAGATGTATCAGTTTCCAGTGCATTTTCAGGGCAATGGTTTCCCAAAAGCCCGGTTTTCTGTCAACCTTGTTTACATCGTGGGCCTCATATCTGAGGAAAGGGACAGTCCTGATGTTCTTTCCCTCTTCAAGGAGCAGGGACGGCCTGAAGCCTAACTTCCAATAGACATACATCAGGGTAAGCTGGTCACGGTGCGAGCGGAGCAGGAACTCCCTCCACCATAAATCGGAGACCTCACGGACCTGAGGGTCGTTATGAGCCCTGAGGATTATGTTGTTCTCCATAAGACCGAAATGAGGGGGAAAGCCTTCCTGACGGAGGAAGCACTTCTGCCTGTATGCCTCACGGAAACCGATTCTCTCCATTTCATAGACAACAGGAATCTCCTGATAGATGCAGTCACGGCCGAAATGCGGCACCTGGGCTATGAGAGCGCCCTCATCGATACGCTTATTGACAGTATCGTAGAAAGCCTTGCCGGTGATGACCACATTTGCATCGATCCATACGCTGTAGGAATAGCCGGAAAGAACCTTGTGCGGCTGAAGTTTGACATAACGGGACTGACGGACGCAGTCATCGTCATCGTAACCGATTGGCCTGATCTGCCAGACGCCGTCCTGCGAAGGCTCGGAATCGTTGGTGAAACAGATGTAGTCAAAACTGTCATCCACCACCTCCGGCTGGCGAAGACGGTCGTATCCGTTAACTATGCAGGTATATATTACTTTCTTCATTTCTTAGGCAGTTTGCACTGACGTCCAAGTTCCTCAAGATAATCCTGAGTGAAAAAATCCATACGTCCGGCAAGGGAGGCAAAGGTCAGCTCGCCGAAATATACTTTTCCTGCAATCTCATAAAAGTCCACGCGGACCTCAGGGAAACCCTTTGACAGGGCGGATGCCGCTTCAATCATCTTCTCCAACCCCTTAGGCCTTGGAACCAGTCCCCTGCCGTCACGGTAGTGGTCCGTGAAGACTGAATGCTCCGGATGGACATTCCAGTCAAGGTCGTATGAATTGACATATGTGCCTTCCTTTGTCCTGCTGTAACAGGTCCATACTCCATACACCCTGCCGTCAAAACACCAGAACTTGTAGTCAATCATCGACGATGTGAACGGCAGATTCTCAGGTTCCAGAAGCTCCTCCGCAATCACGCACGGTTTGATGTCATTGTAATACATCTCGCCGTTCATATAGCCGAACTTTGTCTTGAGATGCTTTGCAAGATCCTCTCTGACAGCCTTTTCGTCAAAGCCTCCGGACTTATCCACAATGTGGAAGGAACCGCTGTCGTGGTTGCACTTGATGACGAATTTCTGAGGGAGCAGGTCGAAGTCTATTTCCTCGGCGTTCTCCCAGACTCCGAGAAGAGGAATCAGAAGATCTCCGTAACCCTTCTCCTTCACATAGTCCCTCACCCTGTATTTGTCAGAACACAATGACCATTTGGAAGTATCAGAGAAGCACATCAGCCACTGAATCTTCTCATTTATATCGCGGGGGTTCTCCCAGTCGATGGGATAGCCCTTCCATTTCAGCCAGTCCTTCTCCACCACTCTCCTGTGGCAGAGGTCAAGCATGCGCCTGCGGCACCAGTTATTTATCTTTCTGATAAGACTCATACCCTGAGTTTAGATTTCACAAAATTCTTTTCTCCCTCGCTCAATCCAAAGACATAGGTTGAAAGAAGGATGGCCACCGTACTTGATGCCGAAAGAGCGAACACACGCCAGAATCCCGGATCCATGCTCTTCCAGACCGCAAAGCCTGCGCCCAGACCAAAGACAGTCACTGGAAGGACCCTCCAGACAACCTCCGTCAGGAACATCTTTGGAGGAAAACCGGTAACCCTGCTTATCATAAACAGTTTCACGATGTTACATACCGCATATACTGCTATGAAAACATAGAAACAACTGTACGCAGGATATCCTAACTTATACAGCACGAAGGTCAACGGGAATATCAGCGCCGAAACGGTGGAAATTACAATATAGAACTTCCTGATATTGCCGTCCGCCTGGATAAGGGTCGAGAACGAAGTCATCAAAAGATCCATCAGGGCGCAAATCAGAGCCAGTTTGGTGAAGGTTGCGCTGCCATGAGGAGCTTCCGGCCCCAGCCAGAGATACAGGATGGTCTCCGCCTCGAAGAGGAACGGGACTATGAACAGGAAGATAATAAGATAGGCGTACTTGGAGCCCTTGCAGGCAAGGTCGTACGCGTAGGAATTATCACCAGAAGAGTATGATTTTGTAATCTGAGGGTTCAGGGCCACAAGCACGCTGATGACGAACTGCCTTACGATGGCCTCCACATTGAGGGAAATGCCCCTCATTGTGTTATAAATTACGCCGAACACAAGGTTGATAAGCTGGGTAACTCCCTGTGTGTTCACCATATAGACAACGAACGACAAACCGCTCCATCCGGCAAAACCGAACATCCTGCTGAAATAGGCCTTGTCAAAGGAAATCCTCATGGTACTTTCAGGACAGTACTTGGAACAGTAAAGCGCATTCAGTCCCCTTACGACAAATGCCACAACCATCATCAGCAATCCATAAAGGAGAAGCTTGTCAATTGGAGAATGCAGGAGCGCAAAGGCGATGATGAGTTTGAACATCCCCTCCACGACGCCGATCATGGCAAACGCCCCCATCTTCTCACGGGAAATGATGGCCGCATTGTACGGAACGCTCAGTAGGTTGACTATGAACGAGATAAGGGAGAACTGGAACAGAATCATGGCCACTCCCCTTCTGCCCTCAGGCAAGTTCATTATGTTGGCCACATACCACGTACCGGCCGTTTCACCAAGAAGCAGCAGTACGGCAGAAACCAAAAACATGATTCCGTTGGCCGTTGCAAACACCCTCTTCTGAGACTGGATATCGCCCCTGCCAATCTCGACCGCCATAAAACGGCTCACAGCCGTAGAGAAGGACGTGGTGATGACCGTCATCATCGAAACGAAGCTGGCCACACTCTCATACACACCCTTATCGGTGGCGCCGAGGGCATTGAGGACGATTCTAGCCGTATAAAGACCGATAACAATCAGCAGGAACATACGGAAGTACAGCGCGACTGTATTCCGCGCTATCCTTCTGCTGTCGTCCGATATCTGTTTTGGGTCCGCCATTATTATTCCCTATCCTCGTTGAAAGCCCTGAGACGCTCCTCCAGGACGGGATAGTCTTCTTCTTTCATATTGCTTGTACAAATTCTGAGACCTTTCTCCTTGCTGCCGAAGTTTGCAAGATTGACGCAACTTACTCCGTAGTACAGCAGACGTGCAATCAACTCGGCACCGCTAAGGTCTCCGTAGCCGACCGTAAAGAAGAAACCGTCTCCAATCTCGTCTTTAAGGTCGTGACTGTAAACGATGTGGAAACCGTTGTCCGTAAAAATCTTCTTCAGCCTTGCTGCGCGCCGGCCATATTCCTTCATATCCTCCACGAAGCAGAGCTTACCCTCGATGCTGGCATTGAGCATTGCCGTATATGCCCACTGGGTGGCACACGACGTTCCGCAGGTATTGTTCTCAACGACATAGTCGATGAAGGTAGGGCCATAGGCTCCGCTGTTTCCGTAACGCTCGGCAAGGGCCGGGAACTCACGGTTATACAGTTTGTCACTGATGCAGACAAGTCCTATTCGGCCGCCCGCGTAACTGAACACCTTGCTGGCGCTTGTCATCACGATGCAGTTGGAGGTGTAATTTGCGATTGAAGGCGCAAACGGAGCCTCAAACGGATGGCTGAGGTCACGGCGGAAATCCATACAGAAGTATGCCTGGTCTTCAAGGACGATGGCATCGTATTTATCCGCCAACTCGGCAATGATCCTGAGCTCGCTGTCATCGAGGCAGATCCACGCCGGGTTATTAGGATTGCTGTAGGCTATCGCCGCTATATCGCCATGGGCGAGTTCCTTTTCAAGAGCCGCGCGAAGTTTCTCTCCGCGGACGCTGAAAATATCGAATTCACGCCACTGGATTCCAAGCATACGGCACTGAGCCTGCTGCAGTGGAAAACAAGGGTCGATGAAAAGTATCTTGTTCTTCTTCACGTCCGTCTGGGCCAGAAGAAGGAGTGACATAAAAGATCCTCCCACAGTTCCGGAAACCGGAACTACTGATTCAGGTTTAATGTCAATATTGAGGAAGGCCTTAAGGAAACGGCTTCCCGCCTCCTTAAGTTCAGGAAGTCCCGCACTTGGCGGATACTTTCCCGGGACGCCTCTTTTGAGGGCTTCTATTTCTGCGTTAATTCCAATTACGCTCGCCGGTAATCCAGGGTCTCCCTGTTCAAGATGAATAAATGGGATTCCTGTTGAATCTGCTATACTGTGGGCGAGACACATCATCTGTCCAATCGTTGCCGAAGCAAGATCCGGGATGTGAGCCTCGCCCATGTGCTTTCGGACGAGGTCTTCAGAATAAACTTTCATACTATCTTATTTGTTAAGCTAGTTCAAATATATAAAAAAATGCGGTCTCTACGTAAGAATGGCGGCAATTCCCGACACACCTATGTAAGCATAGACCACCTTGCGGAGGACCTTGAGCGGCATTCTGTTGAAGACAAGGGTGCCAAGCCAAAGGCCCACGAAGACCGCCGCCACCGCATATATCCATCCGATGCCGACCGCCCTTGTCACGAAACCCTGACGAAAGCGGAAAAGAGTCATCGCCATGTTGCCGAAAAAGAAATAGGCCTGGGCAATGGCGGCATACTCATCCTTGGTCTTGGTGCAGGCCATGAAATAAAGGACGGCAGGAGGTCCCTGCATCGCAAAGAAGCCGCCCATCAGGCCAGAAGCCGTGCCCATGGTCAGCTGCACGGGTAGGCCCGAGTTCAGGCGGACACGCTCGCTGAAACAGAAGAACCAGACACTAACCAATATCAGGATGACACCGAGAACACGGCGCAGGGTATGGCTGTCAACCCTTGCCACGACAGAGACGGCAAGGAAGGACACAAGGATGAAAGTGAGAAGGATTGGAAGTAGTTTCTTCCACGGAATCACCTTCCTGTAGTAAACCGTAAGGTAGAAGGAATTCACAAGTGCCAGAAGGCCAGACAAGGCGGTAGCCTCTGCATAAGACGGCATTATAAACGGGAGGACAGTCATGATGAAGATGCCGAAGCCGAAGCCCGTCACCCTCTGTACAAAACTTGCCCCGGTGCAGAAAAGCACCAGCACCAATATGGACGTAACACTCATTTACTGAATTCTCTGAAGACGGTAGCCAAGGCCGAAGAGGCCTATTGAAGAGCCTATACGGCGGAGGACCTCAACTCCACGTACGAAAACGTGGAAGGCGTCCACGCTGCCCGCCTCAACATTATCGTGACGGATAAGCGAGATGGCCTCGTCGGCGCAGCGCCTGAGAATGGTTGCCATCTTTCCCGCCTCTGGACTTCCAAGCGGGAATCCGAGCACTTTCTCCGTAATGAAATCGTCCATGTCGTCAAAGCCTCGCGGGCCATAGAAATCAGTGTATTTCAACATCTTTCCCTGTTCCCAGTCCACATCCCACATCTTGGCCAGGCCAAGGCCGATATACCCTGCCCACGCAAATGCCACCTCAGGATAGGAGTTATACTCCGAAATGGCATCGCCAAGATAGGACTTGATCCATTCGTGCCACTTGCCGTCCAGATCGTCACTGGCAAGGACCTGACCTCCAAGGAGACCTTCTTCCGTACATATTTTAACGAGAACAGCCTCGAGGCGGTCCTCGAAGCTGTCATACATTTCAGTCTTTTCCATTGAACCGCTTTTTACGGCACAAAGATAAACTATTTCATATAGAAGTCCCTGTACCAGGCGGCGAATCTTCTCAGGCCCTCACGCAGAGGAGTCGATGGCCTGAACCCGAAATCCCTCTCCAGAGGAGCCGTATCCGCATAGGTAACGGGGACGTCACCTGCCTGCATGGGCACCAGTTCCTTATGAGACTCGAAGTCATAATCCTCCGGGAGGACGCCCTGGGCCACAAGCTCTTCCTCAAGGATGGTAACGAAGTCCAGAAGATTCTCCGGATGGCTGTTACCGATGTTATACACCCTGTATGGGGGAACCGGAAGTCCGTCCACACCCTTTGAGCGGGCCGGAGCCTTAGCCATAACCCGGAGGACGCCCTCAACTATATCGTCTATATAGGTGAAGTCCCTCCTGCAATTGCCGTAATTGAAGATCTTTATCTTCTTTCCCTTGACAAGTTTGTCTGTAAACCCGAAATAAGCCATATCAGGACGGCCGGCAGGGCCATAGACGGTAAAGAAGCGGAGTCCGGTGGAAGGGATGTCATAGAGCTTGCTGTAAGCGTGGGCCATCAGTTCATTGCTCTTCTTGGTTGCGGCATAGAGGCTGACAGGCTGATCCACGTTGTCATCAGTACTGTAAGGCACCTTGGCGTTGGAGCCGTACACACTTGACGACGA